>NZ_DASRXP010000089.1:0-23719 GCF_035687465.1 Kribbella sp. | reverse complement strand
CTGATCGGCGATCGCCTGGGCGCGACTGAGGTCCAGGTCGGCGACGGCGACCACCTCGACGCCGGGCAACTTGGCCAGGTGTTCCAGGTAGGTGCCGCTGATGACGCCGGTACCGACGATGCCGATCCCGGTGGTCACTTGCTCGCCCACAGCAGCCCCCGCTCGATGATCGTGCGGACCTCAGGGACGTCCAGGTCGGCGAGGCTGTGGCCGGGGGTGCAGACGAAGACGCGGCCCTCGCCCCAGGTCCTGGTCCAGACGGCCGGCATGACCGCGCCGCCGATCCACGGGTAGTCCGGGTGCGCCCGGACGGTGGTGGTCGCGAGCACGTTGTTAGTGGGGTCGGCGTGCACGTAGTACTGCTCGGTGTGCAGGTCGAAGTGCGTGATCCCCTCGACGATCGGGTCGTCTGAGACCACCTCGATCCGGTGGTCCACGAAGCCGCCGGGGTGGGAGACGAACTGGCCGCCGGTCATGAAGCTGTAGTCGGCGCTGTTGCGGAACGAGTCCACGATGCCGCCGTGCCAGCCGGCCAGCCCGGTACCGGCGCGGACCGCCGCCTCCAGGCCCTTGACCTGCTCGTTGGTGATGTCGCCCATGCTGATGCACTGCAGCACCAGGTCGGTACCGTCCAGGTCGAGGTAGCTCTCGGTGCTGTCCGAGACGGTGACCTCGAAGTCGTTGTCCCGCAGGAAGGGGATGAACAACTCGGTCGCCTCGACCGGTTGATGTCCCTCCCAGCCGCCCCGCACCACCAGTGCCCGTCGTGTCGTCACGCCGTCCGCCCTTCAGAATGCAGAGTCTCAGAGATCGGATCAATGTCGATGCCGCCCAGCCGACCCTAGGCGGCGGAACCCGGCCCTTCAAGGGCTGTCCCGGCGGCTGGATAAGGCTTGCCGCCCACCGGCGCCGGGGGTAAGGAGACGGGCGGCTAGGGTCGATCGCATGAGTGACTGGACCGAGCTGGGTGATCGATGCTGGGTCCGCCGGTATCGCGAGTGGGACGTCAACGTCGGCCTGGTGGTCGGTAGTGCAGGCGCCCTGGTGGTCGACACCCGGGCCACCACGGCCCAGGCCGTCGAGGTGCTGGCCGAGATCGCCGAGTTGACCGACGCACCGGTCCGCTGGGTGGTGAACACGCACGCCCACTTCGACCACACCTTCGGCAACGCGACCTTCACCGAAGCCGCGACGTACGCGCAGGAGAACGCCGCCGCCGCGCTGGCCGAGCGGGGGCCGGCCCTGCAGGAGCACTATCGTGACAACCCGGGTCCGGATCTGGCCTTTCCGGAGATCCCGCCGGAGCTGCTCGCCGAGGTGGCCGCGACCGAGTTGGTTGCCATCGACAACACCTTTGCGGTGGCCAAGGTGATCGACCTGGGTGATCGCCGGGTGGAACTGCTGCACCTGGGGAGCGGCCATACCGACGGCGACGTGCTGGTCGTCGTACCGGATGTCGACGTCTACTTCGTCGGCGATCTGGTCGAGGAGTCGGCCGCACCGTCGTACGGCGACGACTCCTATCCGCTCGAGTGGCCCGACACCATCGACCGGGTGATCGGCTTGCTCTCGGCAACGGCCAAGGTGGTGCCGGGCCACGGCGCCGTGGTGGATGCCGAGTTCGTCCGCGCCCAGGCCGAGGACCTCGGCACTGTCGCCAACACGATCTCCGGACTGCACCACGCCGGTACGACGCTCGAGCAGGCGCTCGCGCACACCGACTGGCCCTGGCCGATCGCCCACTTGGAGCAGGCCGTACGCCGCGGCTACGAAGTACTGGGAGTTCCCCGGAGGCCGACCCTGCCACTCCTCGGGCCTGGCTGAACTGCCTGAGCGGACACTGCCTGCGGTTATCCGTTGACACAGTGAAGCCCCATCGTCAACGGTGGTGCGGAGCATTTGGCGCACCGACCGGATGAGGTGGGAACGATGGCGAGCCTTGAACAGACCTATCACCCGGACGGACGAGTCGAGCTGACCGATCCAGCAGCGATCGTGGACAGCCCCTACGGCAATGCCGAGCTGGCGCCGACCCGAATCTCCGAGCGCCGCTGGACGACGTACAACTACGCGGCGCTGTGGATGGGGATGGCGCACAACATCCCGAGCTATCTGCTCGCCGCCGGACTCGTTGCGCTGGGCATGAACTGGCTGCAGGCGTTCCTCACCATCACCCTGGGGAACCTGATCGTGCTGGTCCCCCTGCTGCTGAACAGTCACGCGGGGACGAAGTACGGGATCCCGTTCCCGGTCTTCGCACGTGCCTTCTACGGCGTCCGCGGCGCGAACTTCCCGGCCTTGCTGCGGGCCTTCATCGCGTGCGGCTGGTTCGGTATCCAGACCTGGATCGGCGGCCAGGCGATCTACGTGATCGTCGGCGAACTCGCCGGCTCCGGCTGGACTGATTCGTCCTCCGTCGGCGGGCATCCGTGGACGATGTGGCTCAGCTTCGCGTTCTTCTGGGCGCTGCAGATGTGGCTGATCTGGCGCGGCATCGAGGGTCTGCGGCGGTTCGAGAACTGGGCCGCACCGCTGGTCACGCTCGCGTTCCTGGCGCTGATGATCGGGATCCTGGTCAAGGCCGGCGGCTTCGGTCCGATCCTGTCGCAACCGTCCAAGCTCGGCTGGGACGCCGACTTCTGGAAGATCTTCGCGCCGTCGCTGATGGGCATGATCGCGTTCTGGGCGACGCTGTCGCTGAACATGCCGGACTTCACCCGGTTCGGCAAAGGCCAGCGGCAGCAGGTGATCGGGCAGATCATCGGCCTGCCGACGACGATGTCGTTCATCGCGCTGGTCTCCATCATCACCACCTCGGGCACCGTGATCGTCTACGGCACCGCGATCTGGGACCCGGTCGAACTCACCCGCCGCTTCGAGAACCCGGTGGTGGTCACGATCGGCCTGGTGATGGCGGTCCTCGCCACCATGTCGTGCAACGTCGCCGCGAACGTGGTCAGCCCGTCGTACGACTTCGCCAATGCCCTGCCACGCTGGCTGAACTTCCGCACCGCCGGCCTGCTCACCGGCGTGATCGGCGTCGTGATCCAGCCCTGGCGGCTGATCGCCGACCCGGAGATCTACATCTTCGTCTGGCTCTCCTTCTACGGCGGCCTGCTCGCGTCGGTGGCGGGCGTCCTGATCGCCGGCTACTGGTTCATCGACCGCACGAACCTCCACCTAGCCGACCTCTACCTACCCAACAGCCGCTACTGGTACTCCGGCGGCTGGAACTGGCGAGCCGTAGTCGCCACCCTCTTCGGCTCGCTCCTCGCAGTCGGCGGCGCCTACTCCAACCCAGGCGCCGGCCCCTTCCCGGAGAACGGCCTGATCCCGTTCCTCCAGCCGCTCTACGACTACTCCTGGATAGTCGGCCTAGTAGTCGGCTTCCTCGCCTACCTGGCCCTAACCCTCGCATCCCCCATCCGCCACCCCGCCCCCACCCACGCCACCTCCACCTTCTAGTCCCCCGCACGCCGGTACGCCGGCCGCAGGTTCGCGGGGTGCATAGGTGTGGGTGGTTCGCGGGGTGCATAGGTGTGGGTGGTTCGCGGGGTGCATAGGTGTGGGTGGTTCGCGTCGCCGGGCTGCGTGATGGTGCTAGTGAAAGACGCAGCTACGCCCGGAGCCGCTGAGAAGAACGGCCACAATTTCAGGGATTACGTCGAGGGGTGCCGCCCGGGTGGTTCCGGTGGGTGTTCCGGTCGGTTCTGTAGGTCTGCGCGGTCCGGCTGGTGGACCCGCCGGTGAGGCGTCGCGGCCGATAGCGGGCTGCTCGGCCGATACCGCCCTACAGACCGGCATCGGTCCAACGACCCGGCATCCACCCGGACGCGCCTACCGCCGATAGCGGGTTGCTCGACCGATAGCGCCCAGTAGACCGGCATCGGTCCCACAAACCGGCAGCCGACCGAACCACGCCACGATCTCCAGCACGGCCCCCCACCCAGACCCACAGAACCCACCGAAACCAACCGGAAACCGGTTACTGGACAGGGTTCCGCGACTTCTGTAGGTCTGGATGGGGCCACCTCGGAACCCGGCGCCACCCGGGCCGACCGAATCAGCGGAGGGGCCGAACATCCCGCACGAACCACCCGGGCGAACGGAATCCCCTGGATGCAGCTCACACGTCAGCGCGGATCCGCGTAGCTGCGTCCTTCCCTGGTCGACGGGGTGCGGGTCAAGGGTCGAAACTTGTTTCGAGCCCGAAGGGCCGCGAAGCGCCCTTGACGCGCACCCCGTCGACCAGCACACTCCCGCAGCGGAGACCGCGCAACCACAGTCCCAATGCACCGGCGAACCACTCGCGCCTGCGCAACCACAGTTACCGACGTCCCGGCGTACCAGATCAGGCGACGAGCGGCGTACGGAGGCGTGTGGTTGAGGGGGAAGGCGTCTACGGGGACATACGGTTAGCGGGTGGCTGATCGGTATGGGAATGATGTGTTGGCTGGGGATTGGCGGAAGCCCAAGAATGGGCGGACTGTCGAGGTGGAGATCGAGAAGGGGATGGTGGTCGAGGAGCCGTCCTCCGGGTTCGTGGGGGCGGTTGTGCGGTGGGAGCACGGGGTGGTGGATCTCGAGGATCGGCACGGGAAGATCCGGAGCTATCCGATGGGTCCCGGGTTCTGGGTGGATGGCAAGCCGGTCGCGTTGAAGCCGCCGAAGAAGGCCGCTCCGGCCAAGAAGACGAAGACGGCGTCCGGATCCGTGGCCGTCAGCAATGTCCGGGCTCAGGTCGCGCGGGCGAGCCGGATCTACGTCGAGGGGCGGCACGACGCCGAGCTCGTGGAGCGGGTCTGGGGTGACGACCTGCGGATCGAGGGTGTGGTGGTCGAGTACCTCGAGGGTGTCGACGATCTGCCCGGCATCGTGAATCGGTTCCAGCCGGGCCCGGGCCGACGGCTCGGCGTACTGGTCGACCATCTGGTGGAGGGGTCGAAGGAGTCGAAGATCGCCGCCCAGGTGAAGGACCGGAATGTGCTCGTCGTCGGGCACCCGTTCATCGACATCTGGGAGGCGGTGAAGCCGTCGTCGCTCGGGATCGCCGCCTGGCCGCGGATCCCGCACGGGCAGGAGTGGAAGAAGGGCGTGCTGCAGACCTTCGGCTGGCCCGCCACCGACCAGGCCGACGTCGCCGCGGCCTGGAAACACATCCTGTCGAAGGTGAAGAGCTACGCCGACCTCGAACCCGACCTGCTCGGCCGGGTCGAGGAACTCATCGATTTCGTGACGACTGACTGATCTCGGGGAGGCGGGCCTCGATCCACTTCCTGATCTGCTGACGGGCGCGGCCGACGTACCAGGTGACCACGAACAGGGCCGCGCCGACAGCCAGCGCCAGTCCGGCCAGTACCGAGAAGATGATCCGTACTGCGCTCACGTCGACAAGCCCTGCCACCACGAGCAGCACCACGGCGGCACCGAAAGCTGCCACAGGCAACCACTTCTGGAAGACCAGCGGACGCTTCGCCGGACTCACCTCGACGTTCTTCACCAGCCGGTCCCACGTACTGTTCCGGGCCGGCTCGGTGAACCAGCGCGCGGCCCGCAGCAACCACGGTTTCGGCTGGTGCGTCCGGCCCGCCATCGACTGGACCCAGTGACCGACCTGCTCCCCCAAGCCCGACGACACCTCGACCATCCGGTCGGCCAGGCCCTTCGTGGTCGCCTTGCCCTCCTTGGTCGAGTTCAGCTCGTCCCGCATCCGCCGGAGCGAATCGAGACCGCCCTCGACCGGGAAGTCCTCGGCCAGCCGCTGGACCTGCTCGGCGACCTTGTCGAGCTTCCAGTCCTCGGCCTTGAGCACCTGCCGCTGCGTCTCCTGGATCCACTCCGCGTCCGCACCGAGCATCGCGCCGAGGTGCGCGACGCAGTGCAGCCGGCCCATCAGCCAGTCCCACTTACGCCAGTCCGCGGCACCGAACGCACCGAAGTGCCCGACCTGGGTGCCGTAGAGGATGCGGTCCTTCAGCCCGTTCGCGGTCGAACCCTCGGGCAGTTCGTCCAGCAACAGCAGCGGGATGTCCGGCCCGAGCCGCAGGAACTGGAACGGCGCGCTGCGCTGCTGCGGAGTCCGCGCGGACGTACACCGCGAGACGATCTCCACCTCCAGCGCCGTCTCCACCACGTCCGGCCCGACGTGACCGATCAGGGTCGCGAACTCGTCCCCGAGCGCGCGTTGCACCTGCAACGCCTCGAAGATGTCGTTCATCCCGACCGCGACCGCCTCGGCTCCCCCAGCCGGCTGCAGATCCAGATCCGCCTTGGCAAGCTCGACAGCCAGAGCATCCCGGACCGCCAGCACCCGCTGCAGGGAATCGCTGGTCGCCCTCAACCGCCGCTCGAGATCAGCCAGGTCCTCCGGCGCAGCATGATCGATCCTGGTGCGCAGCGATCGAAGGACCAGCCGTACTACGCGTTCGGACGCGCCGGTTCCCCAAGGCCAGCAGGGGTTGCCGTCCACTGTCTGCAGGGGCGCGGTCGATCCATCCGGACCGGGAACCCACGGGTGGTCTCCTGCCAGGACCTCGTCGATCTCGGACTCCGACAACGCGGTCGCCGCGTCGAGCACGGTCGACTCGTCGTGCGACGCGATCGTCACGGCCTCCCAGACACCACCAGCCGCACGACCCCGTGCGTACGCCGGTTGCAGCAGCCTGGCGGCTTCCTTCAATCCGGCTCGCTCGGCCGGCTTCTGCACGCACCGGTCGAAGAGCCGCTGCGTGTCGGACCACGACGCATCCGCCTCGAGCAGCAACCGTTCCAACTGCTCCACGTCCGACCGGAAGTCCACCTCGCGCGGGAACTGCACGGCCGACAACGCCGCGACCCGCCAACTCGGTTCCTTCGCATCCGGTACATGCGTCTCGGCGAGATTGCCGATCCCAGCCGACGGTACGACGTACAACACGTACCGGCTGGCGCGTCCCGTCACGGGCCGGCGGGCAACCACATCCAGTACCGGGCCGAACGGCGCGTTGTCCAGCACGCCGCCATCCACAAGCCAGGCACCGTGCTCGCCTTGTTGCCCCGGCTGGAGTCGCGGCGGCGCGGCCCCCAACTCGGGCGTCTCCCGCACCGGCCCGAACGCCGCCGGGAACGAAGCCGAAGCACGAGCCGCCCGGGCGAGCAGGTCGGTGTCGGTCAACTCGTTCGTCGCCTTGACGGAGAACGAGCGCGTGGCCCCGTCGTACACCGCGCTCTGCTCGCTGGTGAAGGAGAAGAGATACCGATGATCCGGTACGACGAACCGTTGCCCGGCGGCATCCTTGGCCTCGAACTGCTGGATCCCCAGACCCGAAGCGGTCACGAACAACGTCACCGGCTCGGAGGCCGACTGCTCCCCTGCCTCGGCGACGCCTTCGAGGAGGTTGTTCAGCTCGTCGAGGAAGAAGTTGCCGTCGAGCACCGACTTGGGCTTGACCCCCTTGCCGGGAACCAGTTTGTCGACCTCCAACGAACCCAGGCCGACCCATTTCTGGCGCAGCCACGGGCCGTCGTCGCCACCGGGGTCGAGGGTGGAGCCGTTCGAGATGGCGGTCGCCAGGAGGGACCCGTTCAGGCCGCCCGCGCTGGTACCGGCGATCACGTCGACGACGATCTTGCGGTGTTCCCCGCCGCGCTGACACAGTTCTCGCCAGCGGTCCGCGAGCACCTCGTCGTACGGTTGCGCGGCCGGCGATGCACCGGAGCCGGACGCGCGGCGGATCAGGTCGAGCTCGTGCGTGACACCGCCCATCCAGACGGCCAGGCTGACGCCGCCGTTGAGCACCAGCGCGATCCGGATCTCATGGTCGGACATGTTCCCCCCTCGTCACCGTCACAGATATCACGTCCGTCACGCCGATTCCCAGGGATCAACGCGCAGCGTGACCAAAGAGGCAGTGAACTGTTGCCGTCGGCGTCGAGTGAGCCTTCAGGCCGAGCCGCGGATGATCAGTTCGGTGTTGAAGATCTCTGGGCTGGTCAGGTCGGCGCCGGCGAGTTTGGCGAGCAGGATCTCGGCCAGCCGGGCGCCGAGCAACTCCACCGGCTGCCGCACGGTGGTCAGCTTCGGTGTCGTCGTGGTCGCGACGACCGAGTCGTCGAACCCCACCACGGCGACATCCTCCGGCACTCGCCTGCCGAGCTGGGAAAGCACTCGCAGCGCCGCGGTCGCCATCAGGTCGGACGCGACGAAGATCCCGTCCAGCTCAGGATGCTCGTCCAGCAACTTGATCGCGGCCTGCTCGCCACCGTCGGCCGTGAAGTCGCCATAGGCAACGGCTTCGGGCAGCCCGGCCTCGGCGACGACCTCCCGGTAGCCGGTCAGACGATCCAGTCCCGCGGTCATGTCGAGGGGTCCGGCGACGGTGCCGACCTTCCGTCGCCCGATGGACAACAGGTACTCGACCGCAGTACGGGCTCCTGCCACGTTGTCCACGTCGACACTCGCGACCGGGACCTCGACGCCGAGCGGCCGCGCGCTGAAGACGATCGGCAGCGGCAACTGGGCGAGCTCCTGCAGCACGTTGTCGCGACCGTGGTGGCTGACGATGATCGCGCCGTCCACGTGCCCGCCGCGCAGGTAGCGCAGCAACCGCTGGTCGTCACCCTCGGCGGGCTCGATCAACAGCACCAACTGCGAGGACGTGGGCGCGAGCGTCATGCTCACCCCGCGCAGGATGCCGGCGAAGAACGGGTCCGAGAACACCCGGCTGTCCGGTTCCGGCACCACCAGCGCGACAGAGTCGGTACGTCGGGTCACCAGCGCCCGGGCGGCCCGGTTGGGCACGTACCCGAGCTCGCCGATCGCCCGCTCCACCGCGGCAACGGTCTCCGGCAACACCTTCGGCGAACCGTTCACCACCCGCGAAACAGTCGCCCGCGAAACCCCCGCCAGCGCCGCGACCTGCTCCAAGGTCGGAGTAGGAGAGTCCTGACCACGCACCGACATCGGACCTCCCGGACTGGTTATGACGTTCACACCGTAATACGTACAGCCCCCTTGAACGACGAATCTCCACCGTGCGCCGCATTCGTCAATCCCAACTCACCTAACAAGCAGCAGACCTTGCGTGCGCTGCTCATTCAGGAATCAGGCTGGAGAAACGACAGGTACCCGTTGCGCGCTTGCAGCCCTCGCGAGCCTGTCGTCGTAGGTGACCATGGCGCGGAGGTCGCCCTGCAGTATCAGAGCTGTTGCCAGATGGATAGCGTCAAGCGACCGGAGCGCAGGCTCGGGCAGTCGACCCGCCGACTCCACCACCGCCGGACCGATGCCGATCTGGCCGACGCGAGAAAGCAGAAGGTCGGCTCGCACCATGCTGGGAGGGTCTTCTCGAAGTACAGCCCGGCGGGTTTCGACGACGAGGAGCACGCTGGCGACCAGCGGCGCTGACTCGTTCTCCAGCAGGTAGCTCTGCAGCGCGCGGGTCTCCTTCTCGTCCCAGATGAGCTTTACGAAGGCAGAGGTATCGAGGTAGATCAACGTCAGCGCTCGTCTTCATCGCGCATGGCGCGGACGACATCACTGAGTGGCGTCCTCCCGGCGGGTCGTGCTGGAATCGGCAGAAGGTCGGCGATGCTCCCCTGCGGGGGCGTGTACTCGCCTGAAGCAGCCAGCCGATCGAGGATGCCGCTGCCCGATTCTTCGGCCGGCACAAGGTAGGCAACCAGTCGTCCCCGTTCCGTGACGGCTACGCGCTGCCCACCCTTGGCTAGCGCAACGTACTGGGACGCATGCTGTCGCAATTCCCTGATCCCGATAGATTCCACCCACCATTTGTAGCACACTAAGTGCTACAAGTCACGGCGTCCGTCTCACCGTGCTTACCAGTCGCGACCCAAAACAGCGCGACCACGGTAGTCCCGGGCCAAGCGGCCACGTAGGAGTCGCGCACCAGCGCGGGCGGGAGCAGCGTGGGGCCTGGAGTACTAGTTGCTGGTTCGGGTGTTGGCGGCTTTGTCGGCTTCTTTGAGGGCTTGTTTCCAGGCGGCGCTGGGGCTTTGTTTGCCCTCGTCGACGCGGGCCAGGGCGTCGCTGAAGACCTGGTTGATCTCGCCGTCGCGGGGGCCCTTGTGTTGTTTGAGGATGACGTTCTGGGCCCGGTTGATGAAGATCTTGCCGACCGGCGCGTTGTTGAAGTACGCGTTCACCTGCTCCTTGACCTGCGGCGCGTCGTAGGCGTCGACGGTGGAGGGGAACGAGCCGACCTTCTTGAAGACCTTGGTCTGCTGCTCCGGCGCGGTCAGCCAGGCGGCCAGCTTGGCGGCCTCGTCCGGCTGCGACGACTGCGCCGGCACGGTCAGGTAGGAACCACCCCAGTTCCCACCGCCGCCCGGGAACACGTCAGCGACGTCCCACTTGCCCTTGCCGAAAGTGCCCGCGTTGTCCTGGATCACGCCGAGCAGCCAGCCCGGGCACGCCATCGTCGCGAACGCGTCGGTGCGGAACGCCTTGACCCACTCGTCGCTCCAGGCCGGAAGCTTCGCCGACAGGCCGTCGTCGGTACCGGCGACGATCTGGTCCCACGTCTTCTTCAGCAGCTCGTTGTCGTCGCCCATGTAGCGATCCTGGTTCGAGTAGTACGCCTGGATCAGCTGGTTGCGCATCGCTTCCCAGGTGAGCACCGCGGAGTCGTACCAGGCCGAGCCCGGCACCTCCTTCTTGAACTTGCGCCCGTAGGAGAAGTACGACGCCCAGTCCGGGAACAGCTTCGCCACCTCGACCCGGTCGGTCGGCAGCCCGGCCTTGGCGAACAGGTCCTTGCGGTAGCAGATCGCCTCCGGCCCGATATCGGTCCCGTAGCCGATGATCTTGCCGTCGGTGGTGGTCGCGCCGGCGATCTTCCAGTCCAGCCAGCGGGACTTCAGGTCGTCGGCGCCGTACTTGCGCAGGTCGACGAACTTGTCCGCCTTGGCCAGGTACTTGTAGATCCAGCTGACCTCCATCGCCTCGATGTCGGCCAGCCCGGAGCCGGACGCCAGGTTCGTCTCCAGGTTCTTGACGTGCTCGTCGACGGTGGCGGCCTTGCGTTCGGTGATCTTGATGTTCGGGTGCGCGGCCTCGTACTCGCGGTAGAGCTCGCTGTACCCGAACTCGTTGAAGGTCGCGATGGTCAGCTCGATCTTCGGGCCGGTCGCTTCGCTGGAGGCCGTGCCGGCCTGGTCGTCGCTCCCCGCACAGGAGGAGGCGAGCAGGGTGAGACTGCAGGCCAGAACGAGAACTGCGGTGCGACAGCGGGCACTGGGCCGCATGGGGGTGCTCCCTGATTACTTGGACGGGTTGAGAGCGCTCTCCGTTTGAGGTGGAAAGTGACCTGAGTTTCGAGCGTTTCAACCAGGTGTGTCAAGGACCACACCGTTACGCTGAGACACGAGACCTACTAGGTCAGTACATAGCAGGCCAGTTCGTCACGGTGTGCACCTCACCGGTGACCGCGCGCTTGTTTTCCTGGGGTTTCCCTGAAAGTTCCGGTACTACGGCAGAAGGTCGCGGACCACCGCGTCAGCGAGCAGCCGACCACGCCGCGTAAGCACGAGCTGCCCGTTCTCGTCGACGAGCAGGCCGTTCTCGATGGCCGAAGCAGCAGCCGCCCGGCCGCCGTCATCCAGTACTCCGAGGGGCAGTCCCGCCCGCAACCGGATCTCCAGCAACACGCGTTCCACCCGCCTGGTCTCCGCGTCGAGGACCTCCCGCGCGTACGCCGGACTGTCCCCCGCCCCCATGCGATCGGCGTACGCGCTGGGGTGCTTCACGTTCCACCAGCGGACCCCGCCGACGTGGCTGTGGGCGCCCGGGCCGATCCCCCACCAGGTGTCGCCGCGCCAGTACAGCTCGTTGTGCCGGCAGCGCGCGCCCGGAGTACGGGCCCAGTTCGAGACCTCGTACCAGCCGAGTCCGGCGCTGGTCAGGAGATCGTCAGCGAGCACGTACTTGTCGGCCAGGTCGTCGTCATCCGGCATCGGCAGCTCGCCCCGGCGGACCCGACGGGCCAACTGCGTGCCGTCCTCGACGATCAACGCGTACGCGCTGACGTGGTCGGGGTCGGCCGACAACGCGGACTCCAGCGAGGTCCGCCAATCGTCGAGCGACTCCCCCGGCGTGCCGTAGATCAGGTCCAGATTCACATGCTCGAACCCGGCCGCCGTCGCCTCCTTCACAGCCTGCAAGGCACGGCCCGGCGTGTGTTGGCGATCGAGGATCTGCAGCACATGCGGCGCCGCACTCTGCATCCCGAAGGACACCCGCGTGAACCCGGCCTCCCTGATCGCGGCCAGATAGGCAGGATCGACCGACTCCGGGTTGGCCTCGGTCGTCACCTCCGCGTCCGCCGCCAGCCCGAACTCATCCCGTACTGCGCTCAGCATCCGCGCGAGGTCCTTCGCGGGGAGCAGCGTCGGCGTCCCTCCACCGAAGAACACCGTGTCCACCGGCCGGTCCAGGTCCCCGAGAACCCGCCGGGCCAGCCGAACCTCCTGCACGGCGGTCTCGGCGTACGACGCCTGCGACCCGCCGCCACCGAGCTCCTTGGCCGTGTAGGTGTTGAAGTCGCAATAGCCGCAGCGGGCCGCGCAGAATGGGACGTGCAGGTAGAACCCCAAGGGCCGCCCGGACGCCTCGCGAACGGCCGGCTCCGGCAGCGACCCGTCCCGGGGCGCAACCTCCCCCTCGGGCAGTGTCGATGGCACCTGCCCATCGTACGGACTCCGGCCGAGCGGAAATTGTGAGACGGAATCGCGGCGGTTCTGTGGTAGCGCTCCGTCGCTGAGTCGCTACATTCGGCTCATGGAAACCGAGGCGGGGCCGGTCAGCAAGAGCACCCGGAACGCGGTCGTGATCGCGATCATGCTGGGAATGTTGCTCGCAGCCCTCGATCAGACGATCGTGTCGACCGCGCTGCCGACCATCGTGAGCGACCTGGGCGGGACGAACCACCTGTCCTGGGTGGTCACGGCGTACCTGCTGGCCGAGACGATCATGACCGCGCTGGTCGGCAAGTTCGGCGACCTGTTCGGGCGCAAACCCGTCTTCCTGATCAGCGTGGTGCTGTTCCTGGCCGGCTCGGCCTTGTGCGGTATGGCCGACTCGATGCTGTGGCTGGTCGGATCGCGGGCGATCCAGGGCCTCGGTGCCGGTGGGTTGATGGTGACCGCGATGGCGGTGATCGCCGACGTGGTCCCACTGAGCGAACGCGGCAAGTACCAGGGCTTCATGGGCTCGGTCTTCGGCGTCGCGACGGTCGGTGGACCCCTGCTGGGCGGGCTGTTCGTGGACCAGCTGAGCTGGCGCTGGGCGTTCTACGTGAACATCCCGCTCGGCATTCTGGTCCTGGTCGTCGCGACCATCGCGCTGCCGTCGGTCAAGGCCGCGATCAAACCGGCGATCGACTATCTCGGCATCCTGCTGATCGCGCTGGCGGCGACCGGGCTGACCCTGGTGACCACCTGGGGCGGCAACGAGTACGACTGGACCTCGACCACGATCATCGCGATGACGATCGGATCGCTGATCGCGCTGGTCCTCTTCGTGATGGTGGAGAACCGAGCCGCCGAACCGTTGCTGCCGATGCGGCTGTTCAAGTCCCGCGTGTTCACGGTCTCCGCGATCCTGAGCTTCATCATCGGCTTCGCGATGCTCGGCGGGGTGACGTTCCTGCCGACCTACCTGCAGTACGTGCACGGCGCCTCGGCCACCGACTCCGGTCTGCAGATGCTGCCGCTGGTGGTCGGTCTACTGCTCGCCTCGGTGCTGGTCGGCAACATCATCAGCAAGACCGGCCGCTACCGGATCTTCCCGATCCTCGGCACGATCCTGATCGGTGCAGGACTGTTCCTGCTGTCGTTGATGGACAACCAGACGCCCTATCTCACCTCGGCCGCCTACATGTTGGTGCTGGGGATCGGCGTCGGCCTCTGTATGCCGGTGCCGACGGTGGTCGTGCAGAGCACGGTCGACTACAGCGACCTCGGCGTCGCGACCTCTGGCGTCAGCTTCCTGCGGACGATGGGCAGTTCCTTCGGCGTCGCGGTGTTCGGCTCCATCTACGCCACGCAGTTGCCGGAGAAGCTGGCCGGGGCGATCCCGGCCGGTGTCGATCCACGGGTTGCGTCGACCGTGGAAGGCGTTCGCGCGCTGCCGGATGCGTTGCGCGACCCGATCACGGCTGCCTATGCCGATGCGCTGCACGTGGTCTTCCTGACCGCAGTACCGGTTGCTGCGCTCGGCCTGCTCGTCGCCCTTCTGCTGAAGGAGGTCCCGCTGCGGGACACCGCCCGGATGTCCGCCGGCGGCAACGCGAGTATCGGCGAGGGCTTCGCGGCGCCGGCCTCGTTCGACTCCGAGCACGAACTGCAGAAGCTGGTCGCGGTGGTCGTGCAGAACCACAAGCGCAACCCCGGACCCGAAGTACTGGCCAGCTCCGGCATCCCGCTGAACATCGCCCAGATGTGGATGATCATGCAGGTCTTCCGCGGCGGCGCCGAACGCGGATCCGCCACCCTGCAAGAGATCGGCGGCGACCTCAAGGTGCCACCGGGCGTCTTCGAACCGATGGCATCGCAACTGGTTGCCCACGGCTACCTCAGCGAAACCCTCGGCCACTACCGCTTCACCACGACCGGCCTGGAGATGTTCCAGCGCTTCGTCGGCGCCTACCGGGTCTGGCTGCTCGGCAAACTGGAAGACTGGGAAATGGAAGACACCGCCGACTTCTCCGCCGCCATCGACCGCATCGCCGAACAAATGATCGACCGAGGCCAATCCCTCACCACCGGCAAACACGCCGCCCTCACCGGCGTCTGACCGATCGCTTGCGTCCGAAGAACCTTGGGCAATAGCGCAAGGTTCTTCGGACGCAAGGGTGATCAGTCGTACATCTTGTCGAGGAGGTCGCCGTAGGTGGTTTCTACGTATTTGCGCTTGAGTTTGAGGCTGGGGGTCATTTCGCCGCTTTCGACGGTCAGGTCGCGGTCGAGGATGGTGAACTTCTTGATGGTTTCCCAGCGGTTCAGGCCGGCGTTCAGTTCGTCCACGTAGCCCTGGACCAGCTTCTGCGCGGCGTCCGAGGTGACGATCTCGGCGTACGACTTGCCTGCCAGGCCGTTCTGCTCGCCCCAGGCCTGGATGGCTTCCGGGTCGAGGGTGACCAGGGCGCTGACGAAGTTGCGCTGGTGGCCGTGGACGATGAACTGGCTCGCGTACGGGCAGATCATCTTGAAGCGGCCCTCGATCACCTGGGGTGCGACGTACTTGCCGCCCGAGGTCTTGAAGAGGTCCTTCTTCCGGTCCGTGATGTAGAGGAACTCGTCCTCGAAGTGCCCGATGTCGCCCGTGTGGAACCAGCCGTCGGCGCCGAGCACCTCGGCGGTCTGCTCCGGCAGGTTGTGGTAGCCGCTCATCACGCCGGGACCCTTGATCAGGATCTCGCCGTCCTCGGCGATCCGGAACTCGGCCGCCGGGAAGATCGGCCCGACGCTGCCCAGCCGGTACTGGTCGGGCCGGTTCAGCGTGGAGCCCGCGGCCGTCTCGGACAGCCCGTACCCCTCGAGGATCAGCAGCCCGGCAGCGTGGAACCACTCCGCCAGCTTCTTGTCCAGCGCGGCCGATCCCGACACGAAGAACCGGATCCGGCCACCGAAGCGGGCCCGGATCTTCGACAGGACCAGCTTGTCTGCGACCGCGTACTGCGCTGCCAGTACACCGCTGGGCTCCTTGCCCTGCTGACGCAACGCGGAGACCTGGGCGCCGATCCCGAACGCCCAGTGGAAGAGCTTCGCCTTGACCCCGCCCTCGGACTCCATCATCGTCACGATCCGGGCGTGCGCCTTCTCGAAGACGCGCGGCGCGGCTGCCATGAAGGTGGGCTGGATGATGCCGGCGTTCTCCACGATCTTGTCGATCCGGCCGTCGATCGCGGTCGCGAAGCCGATCTGAAACTGCACCGCCAACAGCACCTGCCCGAAGACGTGCGCCAACGGCAGCCACAGGTACTGCAGGTCGTCCGGGCTGAGCACCCGGATGCCTTCCACCGCGGCACCCTCGTACGTCCAGACCGAGTGCGGCAGCCGCACGCCCTTGGGCCGCCCGGTCGTGCCGGACGTGTAGACCAGCGTGCAGAGGTGCTCGGGCTTGATCTGCGCGAGGCGCTCGTCGATCGCCTCCGGGTGCTCGTCGAGGTACTTCGCGCCGAGCTCGTCCAGCGCGGCCAGGCTGATCACCCAGTCGCCGTCGCGTTCCTCGGGCTCACCGTCGATCAGCACCACCTTGTGCAGCGACGGCAGCTCCGCCTTGTGTTCACGCAGCTTGTCGACCTGGCTGGCGTCCTCCGCGAACACCACCTGAACCTCGGCGTCCGCGACGATGTACGCCACGTCCGAGGCCATCGTGGTCGGGTAGATCGTCGTCATCGCGGCTGCCGTGAGCGCCGCCGCCAGGTAGCACTCGACCCATTCGAGCCGGGTGCTCGCCGCCACTCCGACGCGTTGCTCGGGCTCGACTCCCAACGCGATCAGGCCGGCACCGCGGCGGCGTACGACCTCTTCGGTCTGTTGCCAGCTGACCGACTCCCAGGCCGTGCCGACCGGGTGCCGGAAGGCCTCCCGGTTCGGGGTCGCGGCGACGCGGTCGAGGAACATCTGAGCAAGGTGCTGCTTGCGGTTACTCAGCAACGCAAGCTGGCCGCTGTCGGCGACGGGCTTCATCTCTGGCCTCCCAGGGGGTCAAGTAACCGAACGGTAATGGGAATCCGGTGCTGCTGGCCATGGCCCTCGCTTGCCCGGCCGCACCATCTCGATTACGTTTCCGCAACATGCGCACACGGCCCGTGGCACTCGTCTCACTGTCCGTTCTCCTCCTAGGTTGGCTGACCCCGGCCGCCGCCGCTCCACCGCCCTCGGAGTTCGGCACCGACTACGACGATCCGCGGACGCCGGCCCCGGCCGTCACGGTCCCGCACACGCGGCATTGCTCGGTGGAGATCGTCCGCAACGGCTTCAAGAACTTCGACCCGTACCAGTCCACCTACACGCCGCCGGCGGCGTGCCGCGGGCCGTGGTCGAAGGTGGTTCTGCGGATGGAAGGCTCGGTCAAGGGCGTCCAGTACGACCGCCTCGGCCACATCACCATCGGCGGGGTGGGCATCTTCCGGACGTCGACCCCCGAGCCCAGTACGGACGGCATCAGCTGGAAGGTCGAGAAGGACCTCAGCTCCTACAGTCCCTTGCTGCGCTCACCGCAGCCCGTGGTGATGGAGCTCGGCAACGTCGTCGACGACACCTACACCGGTGTGCTCGACATCGTCGTCACGCTGGACTTCTACGTGACCGGCTTCGGCGCACCAGCAGCCCGTACTGCGAACGCCGTGCTCCCGCTGCAGGACCAGACTCGCGAGGACTCCGATCTCGTCGGTACTGCGACCCTGCCGCGCAACACGTCCCGCCTGCTCGGCGAGATCTACGTGACGGGATCGGGTGGTGGGTGCGAGGAGTTCTGGGATACCTCGGCTCCGGCTTCGACTGGCTACTCCTGCCCCGACGGTTCGCCGTACCGGGAGGTCGAAGTGCTGATCGACGGGAAGGTCGCGGGCATCGCACTGCCGTATCCCTACATCTACACGGGCGGCTGGTCGAACCCGTACTCCTGGCGTCCGTCGCCGGCGCCCCGCGCGTTCGACATCAAACCACTGACCTACGACCTGACACCGTTCGTCGGACAGTTGACGGACGGGAAGGCGCACGAGTACCGGATCCACGTCGTCGGCGTACCGGCCGGACAGAGCGGCTGGTTCACCGTGCCCAACCTGCACGTCTGGACGGACCCGATCCTGAAACAGACCCGCGGCGGGATCACCTCGTACTCCGTGGCGCCGCTGACCAAGTCCGACGAGGTGACGGGCTCCAGCGGTACGGCGGGATCCGTGCTGACAAAGGCGTCCAGGTCCCTCAAGCTCAGCGGGTACGTCGACACGTCGGCCGGCCGGATCCGCACCACCGTGGAGCGGTCGCTCACCAATTCGTCAGACCACACGTGGGAGGCCGGCGAAACCCGCGACACTCTCGATGCCTCATGGAAAGACGTGTCGACCGTGACCACCGGCGCCAAGGTGGAACGGGCCGAGCTGAACTACAGCAAGAACGGCTACATCAGCTTCTTGCCCAGCGCAACGGCCCCCGGCGGCTACGACGTCATCACCGACCTGGAGCTCGCCGACAAGAGCCACACCTCCACCCGTCTGGGCGGCCTGACGCTCGCGGACCGCCGTACCGAAGAAACCTACGACGGCCGCGCCACCTGGATCTACAACGTCCCCCGCGACCAACGCCACGCCACTGGCACCCAAACAGTCCGCTACCGCACCACCGGCACAGGCAGCTGCTACGACCACACCCTCACCGCGGTAAACGGCACCTACACCAAGGACTACTACCGCTGCTGAGCGCGCGGCTGAAGTAACTCGGCGACGGATTGCTGCCGCAGCTTAATGCGTTGTTGGAGGGTTGCTGAGCGCTGTTAGCGCTGTTGGAGGAGTTCGGCGATTTGGACGGCGTTGAGGGCGGCGCCTTTGCGGAGGTTGTCGTTGGAGACGAAGAGGATCAGGCCGCGGCCGTCGGGGACTGATTGGTCCTGGCGGAGCCGGCCGACGTACGCAGGGTCTTTGCCGGCGGCGTACAGGGGTGTGGGGAGGTCGGCCAGTTCGACGCCGGGGGCGGCGGCGAGTAGTTCGGTGGCGCGTTCGGGGCTCAGGGGCTCGGCGAACTCGGCGTGGATGCTCAGCGAGTGGCCGGTGAAGACCGGGACGCGGACGCAGGTGCCTGCCACGGCGAGGTCCGGGATGTGCAGGATCTTGCGGCTCTCGTTGCGGAGCTTCTGCTCCTCGTCGGTCTCACCAGTGCCGTCGGCAACGATCGACCCGGCGAGCGGCAGTACGTTGAACGCGATCGGACCGGCGTACACCTGGGCCTGCGGCAGGGTGATGCCGTCAGTGCCCAGCGCCAGCCGACCGGCACCATCAGCGAGCGCCTTCGTCTGATCTTCAAGCTCCCGTACGCCGACGCCGCCGGAACCGGAAACCGCCTGGTAGGTGGAAACGATCAGCCGGGTGAGCCGCGCCTCCCGGTGGAGTGGGGCGAGCACCGGCATCGCCGCCATCGTCGTGCAGTTCGGGTTCGCGACGATCCCCTTGGGCAGGTGATCGAGGTCGCCGGGATTGACCTCCGAGACGACCAGCGGGACCTCCGGGTCCATCCGCCAGCCGGACGAGTTGTCCACGACGACAGCACCGGCGGCGGCAACCTTGGGAGCGAATTCCTTCGACGCCGTCTTGCCGTTGGAGAACAACGCCAGGTCGAGCCCCTTGAAGTCAGCCGTCGCCGAGTCCTCGACCGTGATCTTCTGGTCCCCGAACGGAAGCTGACTGCCGGCGGATCGCGCAGACGCGAAGTACCGGATCTCCTCCACCGGGAACTGCCGCTCGATGAGCAGCTCCCGCATCACTCCGCCGACCTGACCCGTAGCTCCAAACACTCCTACTCGCATACTCCAAGCCTAGTAGGAGCGCCCCCGTTCGGAGGGGTCAGGAGTCGGAGACGAGGATGCCGCCGTTGGCTACGTCGGTTTTCTCGATCTCGGTGAACACGATCCGGACGGCCTCGCGCTTGGCGCCGAGGATGGCGATCGCCGAGTCGGTGACCGCGGCGACGAACTCGCGGCGCTGGTCGAGGGTGCGGCCGGACAGCAGTTCGACGGTGATGTTGGGCATAGGTAGCAAGCTCCTCAGCGAGTGGGTCGGTCTCGTTCTGTCTAGTGGAACATTGTTCCAGACGGCGTGCTAGCCGACCGGCGCCGTTCGCCTGGCGATCACGTCGTCGGTCTCCACCGGATCGGTGTTGAGCGACTCGAGCAGGTCGTCCACGTCCGGACGGCGTTCCGGCATCAGCAGCCCGAGCCCGACGTACACCACCAGAGAAGTTGCCAACGGCAACGCCACGACCAGGGTGGTGTCGGTGGACTCGATCCCCCACTTGACGATCGCCCAGACGGTCAGACCGATCGCCCACGAAGCGATCGCCGCCCGGGAGCCGCTGCGGCGGAACCACGGCAGCATGCCGAGCATCAGCGGGATCGAGATCGGTCCCATGGTCGCGGCCACCAGGTCCACGACGATCTTCAGCACCACACCCTGACCGTTGGTGATGATCGCGATCAGCATGCTGACGGTGACGAAGGTGAAGGTGGTGATCCGGGCGAACTTGAGGGTGCTCGCATCGCTGAGCCGGCGCAGCTTCGGGACCAGCACCGGGCCGATGTCGCGGGTGATGACCGAGGAGATCACGTTCGCGTCCGAGGCCACCATCGCCATCGTGTGCGAGAAGAACCCGGCGAGCACGAGCCCGATCAGGCCGCTGGGGAGCAGCAGTTGCGCGAGTTCGACGTACGACTGCTCGGGCTTGGCCAGGTCCGGCACCAGCAGCGGCGCGGCGCACATCGGGATGAACAGCACGAGCGGCCAGACCAACCACAGTGCCGAGGAAAGCAAGGCCGATTTCTTCGCGGCGGAGCCGGACGGTGCGGCCATGTACCGCTGGGCCAGGTTCCACATGCCGCCGTTGTATTCGAAGGTTTTGATGAACAGGAAGGCGATCAGGAATATCGGTGTGTACGGCCCATTCAGCGCGTCACCGTGCCCCTCGGGCAACTGGTCCCACATCTTCCACAGGGTCGGGACGCCATCCAGGTGCGACAGCACACCGACGAACATCGCGATGCCGGCGGCGGCCTGGATGATGAACTGGCCGAAGTCGGTGAGCACGTCGGCCCAGAGACCGCCGAGCGTCGCGTAGAGCATCGTGACCACGCCGGTGAGCAGGATGCCCCAGCGCATCGGAACGCCGGTGAATCCGTTCAGCAGCACGGCGATCGCGACCCACTTGGCGGCGATGTCGACGACCTTGAGCGCGGCACCGGAGTACGCGAGCACTTGCTGGGTCGGGAGGTTGTAGCGCTTGGCCAGGTACTCCAGCGGAGAGACGACGCCGTGTTTGGAGCGCAACCGGTTCCAGCGGGCGGCGAAGACGAAGGCGCCGATGCCGACACCGACGCCGATCGACACCGCCCACCAGACGTAGACCGTGATCCCGTACGTGTAGGCGACCGCGGCGAAGGCGACGAACATCACCGCGCTGTAGCCCGACATGTGGTGCGAGATGCCGGACAGCCACCACGGGATCCTGCCGCCGGTCGTGAAGTAGTCGATGACGGTCTTGATCTTGGTGCGGGACCAGAGCCCGATCAGCACCATCAGCACGAAATAGCCGGCCAGGACCGTCCAGTCGAGTGCGGTCATGCGTTCCTCCAGGGGCGGCGGGATATGCCTGGAAGGTTCCATGTGTCAGAACTAGGTGTCAAGAGGCGGAACACCGCGAATGGCCATTCAGCGCTCGCAAGCCCACGACACGGTCGAAGTTTGACAGGATGTTCCGTCAAGTAGAACCTTGTTCTGTGAATCAGACGCCGCAGGAAGCGCTTCAGGTCAGGCACGCCACCCATCCGGACCAGGTCCCCGGCTTCGACACCGCGGCCCTGCGCCGTACGTACCTGGTCGAGGACCTGTTCACCCCCGACACCGTCACCGCGGTGCTCACCCACCACGACCGGATCGTGCTCGCCGGGGCGCGACCGGTCAGCGGCCCGCTCACGCTCGGGACCTGGCCGGAGCTGCGCAGCGAGTACTTCCTCGAGCGTCGCGAGGCCGGCATCGTGAACGTCGGCGAGCCCGGCACCGTGACCGTCGACGGCACCAAGTTCGAGCTCACCACCGGCGCCTGCCTGTACGCCGGACGCGGCGCGCGCGAGGTCGTCTTCGAGGGCACGGAGGCGGCGTACTACGTCTTCTCGGCGGCAGCGCACACCGAGTTTCCGACCACGTTGATCCAGCCCGGCGAGGGCAATCGGCTCGAGCTCGGGGATCAGCAGACCGCGAACCGCCGCACGATCGACCAATACATCCATGCCGATGGCGTCCGGAGCTGCCAGATCGTCCTCGGCGTGACGACGCTCCACCCCGGCAGCACCTGGAACACGATGCCCGCGCACACCCACGACCGGCGTACCGAGTGCTACCTGTACTTCGGGCTCCCGGCGTCCGACCGGATCGTGCATCTGCTCGGCGAACCCGAGGAGACCAGGCACCTACTGGTCGCGGATCGCCAAGCGGTGATCTCCCCCAGCTGGTCGATCCACTCGGGCGTCGGCACCTCGGCGTACAGCTTCGTCTGGGCTATGGCCGGAGAGAACCAGGCCTTCGCGGACATGGATGGCGTCGACGTGCAGGACCTGCGATGACCCTTCCCCCGATGACCCCTTCCCGGCGGTCCGTCCAACCGGGCTTCTCCCTGGCAGGCAGGACGGCACTCGTCACTGGCGCGCGGCGCGGCATCGGGGCAGCGATCGCGGCTGGGTTCGCGGCGGCCGGCGCCGACCTGATCTTGCTGGCGCGCGACGCGGCGCTGGAGGACACGCTCGAAGCGATCAAGGAGAACGGCGGCGGGCAGGCGCGGGTGATCACCGCCGACTTCACCGATCCAGCCGCTGTCGAGGCGGCCGGCCTCGAAGCGGTCGCGGCCCAGGCCGCGGCAGGGCGCCCGATCGACATCCTGGTCAACAACGCCGGCACGATCCGGCGCGCCCCAGCGGCCTCGACAACCGCGGCCGACTGGCAGCACGTGATCGACGTGAACCTGAACTCCACCTGGGCCATGACCCGGCCGGTCGGTGCGGCGATGGTGGCGCGGGGTGAGGGCAAGATCATCACGATCGCCTCACTGCTGAGCTTCCAGGGCGGGATCACCGTCCCGGCCTACACTGCCAGCAAGCACGCGGTCGCCGGTCTCACCAAGGCCCTCGCAAATGAATGGGGCCCGTCCGGGATCCAGGTGAACGCGATCGCGCCGGGCTACATCAGTACGGACAACACCACCGAACTGCGCGCGGATCCGGAGCGGGAAGCGGCCATCCGCGACCGCATCCCGGCCGGGCGCTGGGGCCGGCCGGAGGACGTGGTGGGGGCCGCGGTCTTCCTGGCCTCGGGTGCGTCCGACTACGTCAACGGGCACGTGCTCGCCGTCGACGGGGGCTGGCTGGCGAGATAGCCGGTCGTTCAGGAGAAGAGAGCTGGATGAGAGAGGTGACAGGATGAGTGACATGAGTTCGCCCTCGGCCATCGACAAGACGCTGATGGTGCTCGACGCCGTCCTCGAGCACTCCCGGTTCACCGACGTGGTGACGGCCACCGGCCTGGCCAAGTCGACCGTGCACAGGATCATGGCGTCGCTGGTGGAGCACGAGTTCGTCGCGCAGGCCGAGGACGGCTCGTACCACCCAGGTCCGAAGGCGCTCCGGCTGGCCGGGCACGCCCTCACCAACGTCGACCTGGCGACGGTCGCCCGCCCGGTGCTCGCCGACCTGGTCGCCCAGACCCGGTGCACGGTGCACGTCGGCCTGCTGAACGGCGACGAGGCGATCTACGTAGCCCGGCTCGACGGCCCCAAGCCGTACCGGATGCCGTCCCGCGTCGGCAAGGCCTTCTGGCTGCACTGCACCGGAATCGGCAAGGCACTCCTGGCCGAGAGAGACGACGAAGCCCTCGACGCACTCGTCACCCGCACCGGCCTGCCAGCCCGTACTCCGCTAACGCACACGACGGCCACTGCTCTGAAAGCCGACCTCGCCCAGGTC
>NZ_DASRXP010000088.1:0-6427 GCF_035687465.1 Kribbella sp. | reverse complement strand
CCGCCGCTTCTGGCTCGCCGAGCATCACAACATCCCGAGCGTCGCCAGCTCCACTCCCGAGGTGATGATCGCGGCCGTCGCCGCGGCGACCTCTTCGATCCGCGTCGGCTCCGGCGGCATCATGCTGCCGAACCACTCGCCCCTCAAGGTCGCCGAAACCTTCCGCGTCCTCGCCGGCCTCCACCCCGGCCGCATCGACCTCGGCATCGGTCGCGCGCCCGGCACAGACCAGCGCACCGCCCTAGCCCTCCGCCGCAGCCGCGAGGCGCTCACCGCGGACGACTTCCCCGAGCAGTACGCCGAACTCCGCGCGTACGCCGAAGGCTTTCCCGCCGGCCACCCGTTCGCCCCGATCTCCGCCCAGCCGAGCGACGTCCCGCTGCCGCCCGTGTGGATCCTCGGTTCCAGCGCGTACGGCGGCCAGGCGGCCGCCTCCCTGGGCACCGGCTTCGCCTACGCCGGCCACTTCGGCACCCTCGACCCGGCTGCCGTGATCGCGTCCTACCGCGAGATGTTCCAGCCGTCGCCCGAGCAGTCCGAACCCCATGCGATCCTCGCGCTCGCCGCGATCGTCGCCGAGACCGAGGAACGCGCCGCGCAACTCGCGCTGGCGAACTCCCTCTCCATCCTCCGCCTCCGCTCCGGCCGCCCGGGTCCGCTCCCGTCACCCGAGGAAGCGGCCGCCTACCCGTGGTCCGAAGGCGAACTGGCGGCAGTCGAGGAATGGGCCGGCCTCGCGTCAGTCGGTACGCCGGACCAGGTCGCAGCCGACCTGTCCCGCAGAGCAACCGCAGCCGGCGCCGACGAACTCATCATCACCACGAGCATCCACGACCCAGCAGAACGCCGCCACTCCTACGATCTACTGGCCACCGCCTGGGGTCTCAAGCCCCGCTGACCTCAGCCAGGGTTACCCACCGAGATTGTGCGTTGCCCACCGAGAATCTGAGTGGGTAACGCCCAATCTGAGTGGTCAACCCCTCCCAAGTTCGGGCGGGGTGGCTCGGATGTGTTCGAAGATGAGGCTGGTTTCGGCGTGGATGACCGCGGGATCCGCGGTCAGGTGGTCGAGCACGAAGTCGCGGAGCGCGTCGGGGGACTCGGCTGCCACGTGCAGTAGGTAGTCGTTCGCCCCGCTGACGTGGAACAACGCCAGGACTCCCGGCAACCGCGGTGCCTTGGCGCGGAAGCGGTCGATCTCGTCGCGGGAGTGCGCGCCGATCCGGATCGCCACCATCGCCTGCAGCGGCTGACCCAGCATCGCCAGGTCAACATCCGCATGGAACCCGCGGATCACCCCGCGATCGCGCAGTGCCCGCACCCTCGCCAAGCAGGTCGACGGGGCGATGCCGGTCGCCTCGGCGAGCGCGTTGTTCGGCATCCGGCCGTCCGCCGTCAACAGCCGGACCAACTCCTGGTCGACCTCGTCGAGCGCAGCAGGGACCGGCCGCGGGGCCGGTCCAGGCGTCCGACGATCCTTCGGCATGCCCTCACTGTAGAGGCGATCCACAGAATCCACAGCGTGTGGATAGACCTGTGGACGAATTTTCTTCGGAACTCTTGCACTAATCCTGCAGAACATTCCACGCTCGGTCCTGACCAAGGAGGCCCGAGATGACCCAGCCGGACACCCGCTCCGTCCACGCCGGCCGCGACGACCTGCGCGCCCGTGGACTCCACGTCCCGCCGATCGACCTGAGTACGACGTACCCGCTGACCGACCTGGCGAGCGGCGGAGCGGCGTACGAGCGACTGGCGAGCGGCAACGCGCCGGGCCGTGGCAGCCTCGTCTACCAGCGCCTGTGGAACCCGAACGTCGCCCGCCTCGAGGAAGCGCTCGCCGAACTCGAGTCCTGCGAAGGAGCCGTCGCGTTCGGCACCGGCATGGCCGCGCTCTCGGCTTGCCTCCTGGCGACCGTCGCCAACGGCAAGCCCCACGTCGTCGCGGTCCGCCCCCTGTACGGCGGTTCCGACCACCTGTTATCCACAGGCCTCCTCGGTACGACGGTCAGTTGGTCGAGCCCGGGTGGTATCGCCGAGGCCGTCCAACCGGACACCGGACTGGTCATCCTCGAGACCCCCGCGAACCCCACCCTGGAACTCGTGGACATCGCCGACGTGGTTCGCCAGGCCGGCGACGTACCGGTGCTGGTGGACAACACCTTCGCGACGCCAGTCCTCCAGCGGCCGGTCGAATACGGCGCGACCCTGGTGTTGCACTCGGCAACGAAGTACCTCGGTGGTCATGGCGATGTGATGGGCGGGCTCGTCGCCGGGAATGCCGACTGGGTCGAGCGCTTACGGCGGATCCGTGCTGTCACGGGAGGACTCCTGCACCCGCTGGCGGCGTACGAGCTGCATCGCGGGCTGCAGACGCTGCCGGTCAGGGTGCGGGCGCAACAGGCGGGTGCAGAGAAGGTGGCTGACTTGTTGTGTACGCACCCGGCTGTGGACAACGTGTTCTACCCGGGCCTGCCCGAGTGCGACCCACTCGGGCTCGTCGGTCGACAGCAGGCAGGCCCGGGCGCAGTACTGGCCTTCACAACTCCTGCCGCCGAGCAACTGCTCACGAGGCTCGAGCTGATCACGCACGCCGTTTCCCTGGGCGGCGTGGACACCTTGATCCAGCACCCGGCCGGCCTGACCCACCGCCTGGTGGCGGACGAGGCCAAGCCGGACCAGGGCCTGCTCCGCCTCAGCGTCGGCCTCGAAGACCCCGACGACCTCGTCCGCGACCTCGCTCAGGCCCTCGGCTGAAGCTGAATCACACCGGCCCGATCACACCGGTACAGGGGAGGGCTGGTTCAGCACTTTGTCGACGATGCCGTAGTCGACCGCTTCGGTGGGCGTGAACCAGCGGTCGCGGTCGAAGTCGGTCTCGATCCGGTCCAGCGGCTGGCCGGTGCGTTCGCTGAGCAGCTTGGCCAGGTCCTTCTTGGCAAGAATCGCCTGCTCGGCCTGCGTCTTGATGTCGGTCGCGACCCCGCCGATGCCACCGAGGGGCTGGTGCATCATGATCCGCGCGTGCGGCAGCGAGAATCGCTTGCCCGGTGCGCCGCAGGTCAGCAGTACCTGACCCATCGAGGCGACCAGACCCATCGCGTACGTCGCGACGTCGTTGCTGATGAAGTTCATCGTGTCGTAGATGGCCAGTCCGGCCGATACCGAGCCGCCCGGCGAGTTGATGTAGAGGGAGATGTCCGCCTTCGGGTCCTCGGCGTTCAGCAGGATCAGCTGGGCGCACAGGGCGTTGGCGTTCTCGTCCTTGAGCTCGTCGCCGAGCACCAGGATGCGCTGCCAGAGCAGCCGCTGGTAGATGTGGTTGTCGAGGGCGTTCAGGTGCGTGGTCTCACTCATGGTTCCCAGCGTGGTCCGGTCGCGGCCGTCCGTGTCAGGAATCTGCCCGTGGCAGATCTGCCCACCGCAGACCTGGGTGGGGTGGCACACTCGGTACCAGGACCAAACGGAGGAGGGCCAGACGTGTTGCTACGCCAGGTGATCGGGAACGTCTTCCGCCGGCTGCGGCGCGAGCGGGGGATCACCCTGCGCGAGCTGGCCGAGCAGGCGCAGGTGTCGGTGCCCTACCTGTCCGAGATCGAGCGCGGTCGCAAGGAGCCCTCCTCGGAGATCCTGGCCGCGATCTGCCGGGCACTCGACCTGGAGCTGTCCGACCTGCTCGCCGAGGTGCAGTTCGACCTGGCGACCGCCGTCCGCTCGACGCTGCCGGTCCGCCTGCAGACCGCCTCGATCCGGGTCGCCGACTCGTCCCCGCAGCGGATCAACTCCGCGCCGAACGCTCACGCCTCGGCACAGACCTTCGCCCTGGTCGCCTGAGCGCTGCTAGGCGGTGCTCTGGTACAGCAACCCTGCTGCACGGTCCTGGCGTACGACGCCCGCGCCCACCGAGGTCCTGGCCTTCCACGAGGGCCTCGCTGACTACCGGCCGACCCCGCTCCGCGAGGTGCCTTCCCTAGCGGCTGAGCTAGGCGTCGGCCGCTTGCTGGTGAAGGACGAGTCGCAACGGCTCGGCCTGCCCGCGTTCAAGGCGCTCGGTGCTTGGTGGGCGATCCACCGAGCGGTCGAGGACCACCCTGACGTCGTCGAGCTGGTCACAGCAACAGATGGAAACCACGGCCGCGCAGTAGCTCGCCGAGCCGCCATGCTCGGGCTGCGGTCACACATCTTCATCCCCGACGTCGTCAGCGAGTCCGCTGCCGATGCCATCCGCGCAGAGGGCGCCACGGTCACCATCGTGTCCGACTCGTACGACGCTGCTGTGGTTGCTGCCGCCTCGGCAGCTACAGGTCGGAGCCTGCTGATCCAGGACTCGGCTTGGCCCGGCTACGAGGTTGTCCCGCAGCACATCGTGGACGGGTACTCGACTCTGTTCCGTGAGATCGAGGTGCAGCCCGACCTGGTCGTAGTACCGATGGGTGTTGGCTCTGCAGCGCAAGCGACGGTCACGCACTATCGCAGCGGTCCGTCGGCACCGGCCGTGCTCGGTGTTGAGCCTGCCCGTGCATCCTGCATCACCAGCAGCCTCCTAGCTGGACAACCAGTCGTGGTAGAGACGAGCACGACTGTGATGGCTGGCCTGAACTGCGGTACGCCGTCGAGCCTCGCATGGCCCGTACTACGCGCTGGGCTGGATGCCGCCGTCACTGTGGAAGAGGCCGAGGCAGTCCAAGCCGTGCGGGATTTCGCCGCCGAAGGTATTTCGTCCGGCCCCAGCGGAGCCGCCACCCTGGCCGGCCTCCGCAACGCCCGCGACGCCCTGGACCTCACCGCATCCAGCACCGTCATCCTGATCAGCACAGAGGCGGCACCGACTGCCTAGGCGGTGGCGTCGCGGAGGGCCTGGATCAGTGCGGCGGTGGCGGGCGGGTCCGGTGGCTCGCCGTAGGTGACGGCGTGGATCTGGCGGCGGTGGCCGGGTATCTCGGTGGCGTGGATGTCGGGCCGGCGGTGGGCTTGGAGAGCCAGTCCCGGCAGGGTCGTGACACCTGTTCCGGCGGCGACGAGGGCCTGCACGACGACCATGTCGTCGCTGTGCGATCCGATCCGTGGGGTGAAACCTTCTCGCCGGCAGACGGTGGCCAGCTCTTCCTGGCACCGTTCGCACCCGCCGATCCAGGCGGAGTGACGATGGTTCGCGATGCTGTCGTCGGGTCGCCGGCTGATCAGGTAGATCGGATCGTCGCCGATGTGGACGTGGCGGAGTCCTTCCTCCTCGACCGGGGCGTCGGCGTACCGGAAGACGAGTGCGACGTCGATCTCGCTGTGCCGCAGCATCTGTAGCGCGTCGACCGGGTGCCGGTCGAACACGCTCAACTCGATTCCCGGATGCGCCGCGGCCAGTAGGGTGGCCGCCTTCGGCACGATCGTGCTGGCCGCGGACGCGTTGGCAGCCAGGCGAACCCGCCCGGACTGCAGCCCGACCTGGGCCGCGAGCTCGATGGTCGCCGCATCGACTCGTCCCACGATCTCGCTGGCCCGGTTGGCCAGCAACTGCCCTTCCGAGGTCAGTCGAATCCCACGACCGACGCGCTGAACGAGCTTGACGCCAACGGCCGCTTCCAACCGGGACAGGTGGTGGCTCACCGATGGTTGGGAGTAGTGGAGCTCCTTCGCCGCGTCGGTCACCGACCCGTGGCGCGCCACCGCGGCCAGGACTTTGAGGTGGACCAGGTTGAGCATAGATCAAGATTATCAATGTGACAGCCAGAAGTTTGGCATTAGACGTCATGAATAAGGGCAGCCATGATCGTTTGATAACCGAGCTGATCCGACGAAGCTCGACCAACGGACGGAGAACCAGCCATGTCACTCGCCCGCGTTCACAACTTCTCCATCTCACTCGACGGGTTCGGCACCGGTGAAGGTCAAAGCCGCGATGCCCACTTCGGCCATGCCGGGGAACGGCTGCACGAATGGATGTTCGCGACCCGGGCGTGGCAGCAGACCGGCGGAAGCCGCGGCGTGGACAACGTCTTCACCCTGGAGCACGGTCCGGGCATCGGCGCCGAGATCATGGGTGCCGGGAAGTTCGGCCACCCCGGCTGGCACGAGGAACCGGACTGGAAGGGCGCGTGGGGTCCGAACCCGCCATTCCATTCACCGGTCTTCGTCCTCACCCACCACACCCGCCCGTCGATCGAGATGGAGGGCGGCACCACCTACCACTTCATCGACGCCTCACCGGAAGAGGCGCTCAAGACCGCCCGCGAGGCCGCCGGTGGCCTGGACGTTCGCATCGGCGGCGGTGCCACCATCATCCGCGACTTCCTGGCTGCCGGGCTCATCGATCACATGCATACGGTGGTGGTGCCGATCCTGCTCGGCCGGGGCGTACGGCTCTGGGACGGGCTCGAGGGCCTCGAGCAGAACTACGCGATCGAGACCGTCTCCTCGCCCAGCGGTGTCATGC
>NZ_DASRXP010000087.1:0-14013 GCF_035687465.1 Kribbella sp. | reverse complement strand
ACCTCGGCCGCCTGCTTCGCGACCAGCGAGGTCTGCCGTTGCGGCAGTACCAGCACCCCGGTCACAAGCTCCAGTTGAGTGATCGCCGCCAGGTATCCGAAGAGCACGAAAACCTCATGGAACAAGGACTTCTCGGTGTATCCGGTCCACCCCGGACGATGCTCCGGGCTCGCCCCAAGCACATGGTCAAAAGCGAGTACATGCGTGTAGCCGGCCTCCTCGACAGCCTCCGCCCAGGCTCGGATCACCGCAGGGTCGGCGCCGATCTCCAACTGCGGAAACACGGCACCGATCTTCACGCGGAAACTCCCTCGAGCCTCATCCGCAAACTCTTTCGCTCTTTCATGCAGCAACTCCCTCGAGCAGGTGGATTAGCCCTTGGACAGCCAGTTCGAACGGTTCGGCCGAATCCGCGGCCCGGGCCAGCACATAACCGCCCTGCAGTACTGCGGCGATGGTGGCCGCTGTCTGCCCCGCATCCAGCGAGCCGGGGTACTCCCCACGCTGCTTGCCCTCGGCAATGATCTCGGCGAGCCGGGCGCGGATCCAGCCGAAGGTCTCGTCGATCGGCGCCCGCAACCGCGGATCCGCCATCACGTCGGGATCGGTGGTGAGCCGGCCCATCCGGCAGCCCTTCAACACGTCCCGATCGCGCTCCAGATACCCACTGATCCGCTCGGTCGCGGTGCCGTCGCCACTGAACTGCTCCTCAGCCGCAGCTTGCAACTCGGCCGCGGACCGCTCGATAGCCGCCTTGGCAAGCTCGGCCTTACCACTGAAATGGTGATACATGCTGCCCTGTCCGGCGTCCGCGGCGACCTGGATCGCCTTCGGGCTGGTGCCGACGTAACCGCGCTCCCAGAGCAGATCCTGGGTACTCCGGATCAACCGTTCCACTGTCTCCACGGACCAACTGTACTCACAGGTACAGACACCGATCACTCCGCAGGCGATAGTCTCGGACGCCATGAGTACCAGCGTGGCCATCGCGGTCATCACCTTCCGGCGACCTGAGCTGCTCGCGGGGCTGCTGGGCAGCCTGCAGGCCCAGGAACTCCCCGCGGACGGCGACTACGCAGTACGGATCGTGGTCGTGGACAACGACGCCGAGGGCTCTGCCGCCGAGGTGATCGCCGCCGCGGCCGGACCGTATCCGATCGAGTCCGCGATCGAGCCAGAGCCGGGGATCCCGTTCGCGCGGGAGAAGTCGGTGCAGCTGGCCTGGAACGACGACGCGCTGATCTTCGTGGACGACGACGAGGTGGCGCCGGCCGGCTGGCTGGCGACGTTGCTCGGCGCCTGGGAGACCAGCAAGGCGGATGTGGTCACCGGACCCGTTCAGGGGATCCTGCCGCCGGACGCGCCGGCGTGGAACCGCTACAGCGATGTCCATTCCTCGCTCGGCAAGCACGCGACGGGCGACGTACTGAACAAGGCCTACACGAACAACACGCTCGTGGCCCAGCGGGTCTATCACGCGGTCACGCCGGCGTTCCATCCCGCCTTCCGCTACACAGGATCGAGCGATCTGCACTTCTTCCTGCGCGTCCACCAGGCCGGGTTCCGGATCGTCTGGTGCGAGGAGGCGCCGATCCAGGAGGACGTGCCGGCTTCGCGCACCACGCTGCGCTGGCTGGTCCGGCGCGCGTTCCGGTCCGGCAGCGGGGACAGCATCAGCCGGGTACTGATCCGGCCGGGGGTGGCGAGCACGCTGAAGGCGCTGGCCTATGCTCTGGCGCGGATCGCCTCGGCCTTCGGGTACGGACTGGGCGGTCTGGTGCTCGTTCGGAAGACCTATCTGCTGAAGGCCGTCCGCCGGTTCTTCTCGGGCATCGGCAGCCTCGCGGGCATAGTAGGGATCAACCATGACGAGTACCGGGAACGGCACCGACCTGACGGTGGCGACGCTGTGCCAGGCGATCTGGCAGGTGGAGCGGGAGCTGGATCTGCTGAACTGGCGGATCCAGGGAGCGCACCCCTGGCCGATCATCCGGATGCGCGTCTTCCATGAGCTGAGTCAGCGCGGCGGGATCCACGGCAACCCCCACCCGGTACGCCGGACGCGGTCCGACAAGGCCCGGCTGGTCGGCAAGCATGTCGCCGGTGTGGTCGGCAAGAACCCGTTCCTCGCGCACGGCCAGTTCGACGCGCTGGTGGTTCCGCATCCGCGCAAGCCCGGCGGGGTCGAGATCTATACCGACCGGCTGCGGGCCGAGCTGGGATCGTCGGCGCTGGTGCTCGATTCGGGCATCAACGGCACGCCGCTCGCGGGCAGCCGCAACCTCGACTTCTTCACCTCCGCCGCCGGCGCCGTGCGCAGCCGTGCGGTGGATGCCCGCTGCGGAACCATCGAGAACGCGCTGGAGGCGCTGACCGGGGTCAAGGTCCCGATCGGCGCCCTCGTCGCTCGCGAACTGCCCAAGCACGTCCGCCTCCGCGCGATCTACCGCGCCTTGCTGCGACGCCACAAGATCAAGACCGTGTACGCCGTGGTCGCGTACTTCCACCAACACGTCGTCGGCGCCGCGCGGGATCTCGGCCTTCGCGTGGTGGAACTGCAGCACGGGGCGATCAGTCCGTACCACCTGGGCTACAGCTACCCGGGGAGCCCGTCCGTGCCGGATCAACCGGACGAGCTGTGGTGCTTCGGCTCGTACTGGCCCGACGTCGTCGAACTCCCGGCGGGTATGCAGACCAAGATCATGGGGGCGCCGTTCATCCGCCCGCTGACCGCCTCGGAGATTGCGGCCAAGAAGCCTGAGCGGGTGGTGTTCCTGTCGCAGGGCACGATCGGTACTTCGCTGTTCAAGTTCGCCACCGCGTTGGCGGAGGCGCGGCCGGAGCTGGAGCTCATCTATCGGCTGCACCCGAGTGAGCACTTGGACGACTACCGTGCTCCGGCTGGGCTGCAGGTGTCGGCGGGGACTGACACTCTGGAGTTGCTGGCCTCGGCGACTTATCAGGTCGGCGTGTCCACGACTGCTTTGTTCGAGGGCATGACACTGGGCTGCCGGACGACAGTGGCGGAACTGCCCGGGCATGAGTATCTGCTGCCCGCGATCGAGCGTGGCGACGCAATACTGGCACCGACTGCGGACGAGCTGATCATCGGGCTTCCGACTGCACCGTTGTGCCAGGACAGTACTGCCTACTACGCGCCGGACAACTTAAGCGCAGTGCTCAAGGATTCCGCCCGATGAAGCCCAGCAACCGGTCCTGAAGAGGCGCGTCCTCCGGTACTTCGACCTCGGCGCCGTACACCTCGATGCCGGGCCCGAACGCGTCCGGTGTGCGGTACTTCGTCATCACATCGGCCGGGATCGCCGTCGTACTGGTCCAGAGGCGCTCGACATCGGCGGGATCCATCGTCTCGTTCTGGCCGGTCGCCCGGGCCAGGTCCCAGCCGTGCAGGACCAGGTCGTCACTGACCACCTGGTCGATCTGCGCCTCGACGGTCATCCGGCCGGCCGGCGTATCGCAGTCCTGCTCGGCCGCCTCGGGATCGTCGAGCACTGCCTCGACCGCGGCCCTCGCCGCCCGGAACGCGCCCAGAGGATCCTCGGCCACCGGTACGGCGGTGAGCCGTCGGTTGACCGGCATCAACATGTACCCGTGCATCGCGACGATGTGGTCCACCACATCCCGTGCCGACCACTTCTCACACGGCGACTGGTTCCCCCACTGGTCGGCCTTCACCGCCGCAACCTTCGCCTCGAACGCATCCGCCCGCCGCCGATACCGCTCCGCGATCTCACCCATCTCAGCCCCCATCCCACGTCAGCGCACCTCTCCGACTGAGTATGCCCCCGGCAACCGGGACCGGAGCGATCCCCTGCACAGCGAAACTGTCGGCGGGCGTGCCTACGCTCGCGGGCATGGAGAGTGCGGAGCTGGGGCGGACCGGGTTGACTGTGAGTCGGTTGGGCCTCGGGCTTGCCTCTCTCGGCGGCATGTTCGCCGCTGTCCCGCAGACGCAGGCGGTCGCCACCATCGACCGGGCTTGGGAGCTCGGCATCCGGCTCTTCGACACCGCTCCCGTCTACGGCTACGGGCTCTCGGAGCAACGGGCGGGCCTCGCACTGCGGGGGCGGCCCCGCGACGAGTTCGTGCTCTGTACCAAGGTCGGCCGGCTGATCGAGCCCGGCGGTGCCGACTTGCAACCCATCTGGGCCGAACCACCGCCAGGCGTCGGCCCGCGGCTCGACTACTCCTACGCCGCGGTGATCCGGTCTTTCGAGGAGAGCCTCGCGCGGATGGGGATCGACCGGATCGACATCCTCCACATCCACGATCCCGATCTGGACTTCGCCGCCGCCTCCAGTTCGGCGCTCCGGGCCCTTGCCGAGCTCCGCGGCCGCGGCACCATCCGCGCGCTCTCCCTGGGCGTGAACCACGCGGACTTCGCCGCCCGATTCCTCCGTGAGACCGGCGTCTCGGGCGTCGACTGCATCCTGCTCGCCGGGCGCTACACGTTGCTCGACCAGTCCGGCGCCGACGAACTCCTCCCGCTCTGCCACAACCTCGGCGTCGCGGTCCTCGCCGCCGGCGTCTTCCAAGGCGGGGTGCTCGCCGACTCCTCCGCCGGAGCTCCCCACGGCTACGCCGCGATCCCACCCTCGCTCGCCGCGCGCATCGAGTCCCTCCGCAGCCTCAGCCACCAGTACGCCGTACCGCTGCTGGCCGCCGCGGTCCAGTTTCCGCTGCTGCACCCGACAGTTCCCGCGGTCGTCGTCGGAGCCCGCACTCCTGCGGAGATCTCCGAGGTGGCGAGTCTCCTCGACCACCCCATCCCGCCCGACTTCTGGCAGGCGCTGGAACGCGAAGGCCTGATTTCCTCACAGAAATCGCACGCCTGATGCGGGTGAGGTGGCTCGCCGGTCCAGTACGGTCGGAGGGTCTCTGAGAGAAAGGCTGGCGGATGCGGTACATGCTGCTGCACAAGACGAACGCGAACCTCGAGGCAGGGCAGCCGCCGGATCCCGAGATGCTGGCCCGCGCGGACAAGGTCCTCGAGGAGATGCGGCAGGCAGGTGTACTGCTCACCGCGGAAGGGCTGATGCCGAGCGCCCGCGGCGCCCGGATCGCGTTCCCCGAGGGCAAACCGCGCGTCATCGACGGCCCCTTCACCGAAACGAAGGAACTGGTCGCCGGCGTCTCGATCATCCGAGTCGACTCCAAACAGGAAGCCGTCGACTGGGCCCTCCGCTTCGCCGACGCCGACCCCGGCACCGAAATAGACATCTTCGAAATCGCCGGCTGACCCGGGAAAACCCGTGGAGCCGCCGCTGCGCCGGCGACATACTCCAAGCTATGTACTCCGACGAGGACGCGGCAGCGCTCTGGATCGGGCCAGCAGACACCCGCAGCGACGGGTGTCGATGAGATCGAATGGGTCGGTCGTCGGCGCCTCTGAGGCCCGCAGGCGCACCGCTGGTCCCAGGCCGAACACACCGGCGTAGAAGTCAGCGGCGGCCGCGGCGTCGGACACCTCGAGAGTTAGATGGTCGATGAACGCCGTCACAGTTCCTTCCTGGTTGTCTTTGATCACTGAACTGACGTGCACCAGATCGTGAATGTGACCGCGGGGACCCGTCAGGCTCCGCGCACGCTCCCTCGAGGGGCCTTCTGCCACGGCCGAAGTAACTCTCGCCAGTCGGACGGCCAGTTCACCAGGGCGAAGAAGACCATCACCATCAAGTTGATGGGCGCCGCGACGCGTTCGTAGGGTTCTTCGCCGTTCGCGATGATGTGCGTGGTTGTCGCGCCGGTCAGGACCAGGATCAGAACAGCTGCGCCGACGAACTTGGCCCGGGTGCGCGGGATGACCAGCAACACGGCGCAAACCCCCTCGAGGGCGCCGACCACGAACCGGAACCACGCCGGGTAGCCCCATTCGACGAACTTCACGGAGTAGGCCGGGCCGAAGAAGGTCGGGCCAGGCCAGAACTTGGTGACGAACCCCATGAAGAACGTCAAGGCCACATACCAGTAGAGCGCAGTGAGTAGCCGTCTCGGCCACACGTGGGTGGACATGATTGTCTTCCTCCATTTGAGTCTTCCAGGGATGAACCGCGAGTTGCTCGCGTTCACCCACCTGACGGGAGTCGGAGGAGAAACGTGACCGATGAACGAGAACCGAAGGGGGAGTCAGTCGGTGAGGTTGGTGGCGGCCCAGGTGGCTAGGTCGTCGCGGCGGATCGCGGCTGCCAGTAGGTCGGGGAAGAGGTCCGGGGTGCAGGCGAAGGTCGGTACTCCGAGGTCGGCCAGGGCCGCGGCGTTGTCCGCGTCGTACGACGGCGTGCCGGAATCGGCCAGCGCCAGCAACGCCACCAACTGAACCCCTGACTCCACCAAAGAACGGGCCCGACGCAACAACTCCTCCCGTACTCCGCCTTCGTAGAGGTCGCTGATCAACACCATCACGGTCTCGTTCGGCCGCGTCACCAGGGTTTCGCAGTACGCGAGCGCCCGGTTGATGTCGGTCCCACCACCAAGTTGCGTGCCGAAGAGCACGTCCACCGGATCGTCCAGCTGATCCGTCAGGTCCACGACGGCAGTGTCGAACACGACCAGGCTCGTCCGCAGCGTTCGCATAGACCCCAGTACAGCGCCGAAAAGACTCGCGTAGACAACCGATTCCGCCATCGAACCCGACTGGTCGATCGCCAACACCACATCACGTTGCACGCTGTGATTGCGTCGCGCATAGCCGACCAGGCGATCCGGGACGATCGTCCCCAGAGCAGGCGAGAAGTGCTTCAGGTTGATCCGGATCGTGCGGTCCCAGTCGATGTCCGAGTGTCGCGGCCGCCCGGTCCGCCCGGCGCGATCCAGCGCACCCGTGACCGCGGCCCGGGTCCGTTCCGCCAGCCGCTTCTCCAGCTCGGCGACAACCCGGCCGACCACCTCACGGGCGGTCTGCTTGGTCTCCTCCGGCATCACCTCGTTCAGCGCCAGCAGGATGCTGACCAGGTGGACGTCGGGTTCGACAGCGTTGAGGAGTTCCGGTTCCATCAGCATCCGGGTGATCCCGAGCCGCTCGACCGCGTCCCGCTGCATCACCTGGACAACACTGCTCGGGAAGTAGCTCCGGATGTCCCCGAGCCACCTGGCGACCCTGGGTGCCGAGGAGCCGAGTCCCGCGGAGCGTTTCGAACCAGATTCGCCCCGCTCAGCGTCGTACAAGGCTGCCAGGGCTGCGTCGACGGATCTGTCGGCGGTTGAGAGCGCAGTACCGGTCTCTGGGTCGGCCTCGCTGCCGAGGACCATCCGCCAGCGGCGCAGGCGTTCGTCGTCCACGGTCACACCCCCAGCAATCGCGCCACGACAGGAAGCACCGAGGCACCCAGTTCGGCGTCCAGGTCGTTGTCGTCAGCAACAACTGGTCCGGCCGGATCACCCAGCGCACGAGCCCGCTCGCCGATCGAGCGGCGCTCCGGGGAGGCGAAGGTCCCGAACGTCCGCCGGAGCAGCGGCAGCGCCTCGAGAAATGCCTCGGCCGGGATCGCCGAGAGCCACGAATCCACCAACGCGAGCAGGCGTTCGTCATGCACGAGCAGCAACCCACCGCCGGCCAGGAAGCCCTCCACATACCCGGCCGCATCCGCAGTGGGCGTCCCCGGAGACAACGCACGCCCCAGCCGCAAGGCGACCTCGCCGGTCTCGAGCCGGGAGGTGTCGAGCATCAGCCGGGTTAGCCGCCCGGCGATCAGCGGCGGCACCGACGACCGGTCGCTCAGGCTCTCCAAAGTGGTCAACCATTCCGTACGAACTCCCACGTCGAGCAGTGTGGTCGCGTCCTGCACGCCGTCGATGAGCTCCAGCACCGAAGCCGCCGCGTCGGGATCCAACCCGTGCACCGTGCGGCCGAGCCCGGCGCAGACTCGCGACACCATGCGGCTCGCGACCGCACCGAGCCCCGCGGTATCGCTGCCTCGCACGTCGCCGTAGCGAGCCGATCGCGCCAGCGCAGGGAGGGCCGCCATCAGATGCCCAACGTCAGCGTCCTTCGCCGCCCGCGTGTCCACCCCGGCCAGCAGGGCAGGCAAAGCATCAGCCAGATCGGCAAGCAGCGAGCGCTCCAGCGCAGAGGTCACCTCAGCCAATGTCGACGAATCCGCAGCCGCGGAAAGCATCACAGAGGTCGCGGCCCCGAGCACCGTCGTACCGTGGGCGCCTGCGGCGACCAGGTCCACCTCGAGACCCGGGTCCCACGCCAGCGTCCAGGTCTCGCGGAACGTCCCCTGGTTCTGCCGCTCGTTCGTGGTCGGCACTCCCCAGTCGATCCCGAGGATGCGCAGCCGGTGCAGCAACCGCGACTTCCCCAGGTCGTTCGGCTTGCGCAGGTCGAGCTCCACCACGCGTTCGACGGCGTCCCGCTTCAACCGCAAACTGCGAGCCTGAGCCGCCAGATCAGCCGCCACTGGTGCTTGCGGAGTCTCGCCCGGTACTGCGCCGAGCAACTCCCCGACGACCGCTTCCCGCGTCACAAGATCAAGCAGTACGTCGTTTCCGCCGCACATCACCGCCCGCGTGGCTTCGGTGACCTCACTCAATCCCGCGAGCGGCCGCTCCCGCAGGGCAGCAAGGGTATCCGCCAGCCGAACCGCCTCGATCACGTGAGCACTCGACACCGGCAGATCCTCGGCGCGTAGTACCTGGGCAACCTTCGAGAGCCAGCGCGTGGTGATCTGGTCGGGCGCGGTGAACAGGTGGTGATACCAGCCGGGCGAGGTGACGCCGGCGCCGTACCCGCTGGCGCTTGCCAGCCGCCCGTGCGTCCAGGGCACCCAGGTGCAGGCGACCTTGCGCTTCGCAAGCCCTTTGAGTAAACGCTGATCGTGTGTTGCTGGAGGCAACGGTGCCGTCAACGCCGGCACGTGCCAGGCCCCACAGACCACGGCGATGCGCTCGAAGCCTTCCCGCAGAGCCTTCCGCAAGACTGTCCGCATGTAGGCCTCGCGTTGCGCCTCGCGACCGGTCGCCTCCTCGTCCCGGCGCAGCTCCCCCATCGCCTCGGCGATCACCGTGAACGGCTCGGCGCCGTCCCGCCGGTGCTCGATCACGTCGTCCCACCAGCGCTCCGGATCGTCGTACCCACCAGCCGCCGCCAGCGTTGCCAACGGATCCGCCGACAGCCCCTGGCGCCCATCCGCGCGGGAGCCGAACTGGTACGCCGCCGGCAGATCACAGAACCTCACCGGTACTCCGGACCCCAGCGCGTACGTGATCGCCTGCCATTCCGGGCTGAACACCGCGAACGGCCAGAACGCGGCCCGGGTCGAATCGTCCACTGCATAGGCAAGCAACGCCACCGGCGGCACCATCTCCGACGGCGCCATCTCCGAGGGGGCGGCGAGCTCGACCACCTTGTCCGCCTCGGGCGGTCCCTCGATCAGCACGATGTCCGGCTCGAGCGATGCGAGGGCAGTCGCCAGCGCCCGGGCCGAACCCGGACCGTGGTGCCTGATCCCGAAGAGGTGAACCGTCATCCGGTGATGTCCCGGCAGGCCCGGTAGAAGTCGGACCAGCCTTCCCGTTCACGAACCACCGTCTCCAAGTACTCCGACCAGACCACCCGGTCGGCCGAAGGGTCCTTGACGACTGCGCCCAGGATGCCGCCGGCCACGTCGTACGAGCGCAGTACGCCGTCCCCGAAGTGCGCCGCAAGGGCGAGTCCGCCGGTCACCACGCTGATCGCCTCGGCCGTGGAGAGCGTTCCGGAAGGGGACTTCACCGCGGTCCGGCCGTCCTCGGTCCGCCCGGAGCGCAACTCCCGGAACACCGTGACGACCCGTCGGATCTCGTCCAACGCGTTGTCCTGCTGCGGCAACTCCAGCGACGACCCGAGCTGCGCAACCCGCCGCGAGACGATCTGCACCTCTTCATCAGCGTTGTCCGGCAGTGGCAGAACGACCGTGTTGAAGCGTCGCCGCAAGGCGCTGGACAGTTCGTTCACGCCCTTGTCGCGATCGTTGGCGGTGGCAATGACGTTGAATCCCTTGCGGGCTTGAACTTCCGTGCCGAGCTCGGGGATCGGCAGCGACTTTTCCGACAGGATCGTGATCAGCGCGTCCTGGACGTCGGACGGCATCCGGGTCAGCTCCTCTATCCGGGCGATCTTCGCGTCCGCCATCGCGCGATGCACCGGGCTCGGCACCAACGCCGCCTCACTGGGGCCCTGAGCAATCAGTTGCGCGTAGTTCCAGCCGTACCGGATCGCCTCCTCCGCCGTACCTGCAGTCCCCTGCACCAGCAACGTCGAATCCCCGCTGATTGCCGCCGCGAGATGCTCACTGACCCAGGTCTTCGCAGTTCCCGGTACGCCGAGCAACAGCAGAGCGCGATCCGTGGCGAGCGTGGCGACTGCGACCTCCACCAGCCGGCGCGGTCCGACGTACTTCGGCGTGATCTCAACGTCACCGGCCTGACCACCAAGGAGATACGTCACCACCGCGGCCGGGGACATCCGCCAGGCCGGCGGCCGCGGCCGGTCGTCGGTGGCGATCAGCGCCGCCAACTCCCCGGCGTACTCCACCTCGGCATGCGGCCGCAGCACTTCTGTGGTCACGGTCATGACAGCTCCTCGTACATCTCACGACGGAAGATCAAGGTCTCGACAAGACGCGACCGCCAGGTGTCTTCCTCACCGGTCGGCTCACGGGTGATCGGATGATTCAGTACTGCGAAGGGCACCGCGCGGGCCGCGATGCTCGCCAGTCTCGCCCAACTGCGAGCCGTCCCGCCTTTCGCCAACTGGTCGAGCACCAGGACCGCCAGCGGCGCCGGCCAGGGAACGGGGAGTCCGCCGACCAGATCGGCGAGATCGATTCGGCTCCGCAGCGACTCGGTCGCCGCTGCCCATTCCTCTTCGGGCAGAACACGAACCAGCTCGGCAATCCGGTTCTCCGTCGCAGCCTCCGCCTGCAGCAGCGCCCGCGCCCACTCGGCGGACCGCTCGCGCACGGCCGCTTCGGCCCAGGCGACCTGGAGAACCTCCGGCGAACACCCTTCGACCTTGTACTGCAGGTACTCCGGTTCGACCGTGGAAAGGGGTGCTCGGGCAACGAGCTGGCGGAACCACCAGGCCCGTTTCCCCAAGCCAGGATGGGGTTCGGGGTCGATCCCGTCGCGCTCCATCGCCTTGGTCACCCGCTGGGGCAGGCTGACCGCGAGCAGCCCTTGCGTCACGGTCAGGTGGGACCACACCCGCGCCGCCATGCGTTCGCCGTACTGCGAACCGGGGAGGCGGGCGAGCAACCCAGCGGCGGCCCGGCGTACCTCCTTGGAGCGGTCGTCGAGCGCACTCTCGAGAAACTCCTCGTCGGCCGGCGACAATCCGATCGACAGCAGCCCGAGGAACTCCACGCGGGCCGCGGCTGGTTCTGACGGCCAGACATCTTTTAGTGCCTCGAGGGCGACCTCGGGTTCGTGCTGTCGGAGCAAGCGGAACCAGCTGCGGCGTTGGATCGAGTTGCCGTGGGTCCACAGCTCCGGATCGTCGCTCACTGCCTCGTGCAGGAAACGCCATTCCGGGTTGAGGTCGGCCAACCAGCTCGCACGACGGCCTGCGGCGGCGACAACCAGCGGCCGGTACTCCGCTCGGCCGCGGGCGTAGTCGGCGAGAGCGGGGAGGTGTTCTGGTGGGATGCCCCAGCCCTTGGAGGCAGCAGTACGGAGCCATTCACCGAGGGCCGCCGTCTGGAAGCCGCTGAGCATCGCCGCCAACCGGCGGATCGCGACAGGCCTTGGCAATGGGCGGCCCTGCCCTTCGGCGGCCGGCAGTGGTTCCAGCTCTTGGAGAGGCTGGCGGCCCGCGCGCTTGTAGAGGGTCGCCAGCGCGGCGGCGTCGAGCAGACCACCTTCGCCCAACTGCTCCTGGATCGCCGGAGGCAGCTCCTCAAAGTGCGGCGGCCGCCGCTCAGTCCCCAGCAACGCCGAACTCACCAACCCATCCCACCCCCTCACGACACCACCCCCGCCCGGTCGCGGCCCACGGCACCCATCCCCACCCGGTCGCCGCTCATGACAACACCACCGGGCGGTCGCCGTCCCAGCAGGTCATTGGTTTGAAGCCGGCACGGTTCCACTCGCCTGCGACCGTCACCGGATCTCCTGCCGAAACCGCGAGCAGCTTCCATGGATCTATCCCCGGCAACAACTCCAGCCCACCCGTCGCATCCACCAGCGCCCACCCATCGCCGTTGACGGCAGGGCGCACGTCCGCCAGGACCAACGGCCACCGCTCGTTCCAGGGATCCGCCGCCAGGGATTCGACGTACGCCGCCAGCGCCTGCTTCGGCGTCAGGCCGCTCGGGCGGGGTGCTGCAGTTCGTGGTGCCGTCTGGGTCAGGAGCGCTCGCATCGGCAACGCGCCCGGGTAATAGGACAGCACGCCCGGCACGTACTCCCCCGGTCGCGCCGGCAACGGATCCAGCTGCCGCCCGGCGGGTGCGAAGTTGAGGATCAACCCGAGCCGTCCCGTGGAAGCACCGCGCAACCACAGCCGCCGTACGGTCAAGCGGTCGTCGGGCTCGATCACCCTGCCGAGTACGAGCCAGTCGTCCTCGACCTTCTCCCCTTCAGCGAGGACTCGAGCGGTTTCGACGGTCCAGCCGATGCGGGACTGCACCGTGTCGGCCAAGGAGGGCGGGAGCTCCGCGAGCCGGTCGTGTGCGGAGACTGTCAGGTGGATGAGCGACAGCTCCTCCAGGAGTTCGCCAGGCCAGCCGTGGCCTCGCCCGACCACGGCAGCCGCGCGGCGTACGGCCCCTGCGACACCCGGCGCCTGCGCGTCCACCATGCGCGCGGCGAGGCGGCTCAGCTCGGAGTACCCACGCTGATCGAAGCCGCTGAGGCCCCGACGTACCTGATCGTCCAGCCAACTCTGCAACTCGGCCATGCCTGCCGAAACGCGATCTGCCCGCCGGGCGGCACGCTGCTGAGCCGCCAACGGATCAGCAACCTCCCCGGGCTTCTTCTCAGCCCGCTCAGCCGACCGCTCGGCCCTCGACGAACGCTCTGCCAGCCAAGACGTCACCCACTCAGGCTCGTCATCCGCAGGCAGCCCACCAGCAGACCAGAGCAGCATCAGCCCCAGCGCGTGCTTGCACGGAAACTTCCGACTAGGACAGGAACACCGAAAGGCAGGACCCGCCAGCTCGACCATGGTCTGATACGGCTGCTTGCCGCTCCCCTGACAAAGCCCCCACAACGCACGCTCAGAGCAACCCGCGGCAGACCACTTCCCCACCCGAGCCTGCCCCTGCCCAGCCTTGGCTGCAGCAGCATCAGGCGCCAACCCCAGCACCTGCTCCACATCCCAAGCCACACCCGAGAGCATCTCACCACCCCCCGACACCCCCTACCCCCGATCCCAAGCCCACTCCTCCGTCGCCGCTCCCACCCGCGGCGCGGCTCCCTACGGTCGCAGCTTTGTCGTACCTGGCCGCTTCGTCGTACCTGGCCGCGACGCCCTGGCCCGCGACGCGCTCCATGTTGTGCTCGCCGACCCGCATCGACAACCCGACCCGGCACTCGTCCACACCTTGGCCCCGCCGGGACACCTCAGACCCGCCAGGCGCAGACCCGCCGTTGGGGTGCGATCGCCGGGCGATCACCCCACGGGTCGAGGACCACTGCAGTTGCCGGGGTGATGATGTGGCCGGTGGGCGGGCCATCTCCGGTGGTGTTGCCGGCCTAGCCGGTTGCGGGCAGGTCGCCCCACGGGTCGAAGGCCGCCGCATCCACGGGAGTCGCGTCGCCGATCGATGTGGTGTCACCGGCCGAACCGGCCGCAGGCAGATCGCCCCACGGGTCGACGATCGCCGCGTCTGCCGGGGTGATGGACCCGGTGGATGCGGTGCCGCCGGTGGGTGTGGCGTCACCGGTCGATCCGGCCGCGGGCAGGTCGCCCCAGGGGTCGAAGACCGCCGTGTTGGGTGCGGTGGTGGGCGCGGGGCAGTCTCCGGTGGACCCGGTGGGTGCGGGCCTGTCGGGTGGTGGTGGGGCGGG
>NZ_DASRXP010000086.1:0-2408 GCF_035687465.1 Kribbella sp. | reverse complement strand
CTCGACCTTCGCGTCCTCGATCAGGCCGGCGACCGCTGACAGCAGGTCCGGCGCACCCGAGCGAGGCGTCGCCTGCTCCCCCTGATCTTGTACGCCGTCCTTCGGTGACCAGCGCACCCACTTCGTCCGGGTACCGCCGATGTCGATGCCGAGCACGACGTCGTCCGTCACGCCGCCTCCTCAGTCGTCGCCAGTGCAGCCTGTCTAGACAGGTGGACGCTAGTCGAGACCGGCCAACCTGTCTAGACTGCCTCCATGACGACTCGATCGATCCCGCGCCACCAGGCAATCGAGCGCCACCTGCGCAGCCGGATCGCCAACTCCCAGCCCGGCGACGCGGTCGAGTCGGACTCGGACCTGACCGCACTGTTCAACGTCAGCAGGATGACCGTGCGTCAGGCCGCGCAACGCCTCGCCGACGAAGGTCTCATCTATCGGGTGCCCGGGGTCGGCACTTTCGTGGCCGAGCCGAAGGTCCATCGCGACATCGCCCGGCTGCGATCCTTCACCGAGGAGATGGCCCGACGCGGAGCGGTGGCCGGTTCGAGGATCCTGGTGGCCGAGCTTCGCACCGGCAGCACCGAGGAACTCGCCGCGCTCCACCTGGCACCCCGGGCCAAGGTGACGCACGTACGCCGGCTCCGTCTGGCCGATGACAAGCCCGTCGCGATCGAGAACGTCGTACTCCCGATGTCCTGTAGCGCCGTACTGGCCGAGGATCTCGAGCACGGTTCCCTGCACGACGCGCTGCGAGCGCTCGGCGAGATTCCCACCAACGCGTCGGGGACCTTGGTCGCCATCAACGCCGACGACGAGGACGCGGAACTGCTCGCCGTCGCTCCCGGTACTGCGCTGCTCGTCGAAGAGCGCCTCATCGTCAATGAGAGCGGCCAGCCGCTCGAGAAGACCCAGACCCGGTACGCGGGTGACGAGTTCGTCTTCCACGTCTCCCTGGCCCGATGACCGACGTGATGACGGTGCTCGGGCCGGTGAGACCGGCCGAGCTCGGCTATGTCGACGCCCACGAACATCTCTTCCTGCGCACCCCGGCCCTGCCTGGCGACGAGTTCTGGGATGCGGACAAATCCACGACCGAGGCCGCAGCGGTCCGGTCCAGCGGGATCGGCACCGTCATCGATCTGACGCCTGTGGGTCTGGGCCGCCGCCCGTCCGCGCTGGCCAAGCTGGCCGCCGACGCGGGCCTGCACGTCGTGGCCGCCACCGGCTACCACCGCTCGGCGCACTACCCCGCCTGGCACTGGGCACGCGAGGTCTCGGAGGACCTGCTCCTCGACATCCTGCTGACCGACCTCACCGTCGGGATGGACGATCGCGACTGGGCCGGTCCGCGACCGGTGCCGTCGACGGTCAGGGCCGGCATCGTCAAGCTCGGCGCCTCCTATCAGCGCATCACGGCCGATGAGGAGCGGTGGTTCCGCGCCGGCGCGGAGGCTGCACTGACGGTCGGAGTGCCCGTGGCCGTGCACTGTGAGACCGGTACGGCGACGCACGAGATCCTCGACAACCTGGCCCGACTGGGCGTCGCGGCCGACCAGGTCCTGCTCTGCCACACCGACCGCAACCCCGACCTCGAGCTGCACAAGGAACTGGCCTCCCGCGGTGCCTACCTCGTCTACGACACGATCGGACGGATCAAGTACGGTCCCGACTCGCGCATCCTGGACCTCATCGAGGGTCTGGCGGCCGTGGGGCTGGCCGGCCAGGTCTGCCTCGGTACGGACGTCGGCCGCCGCTCGATGCTGCGGGCGTACGGCGGCGGCCCCGGCATGGACGTGCTCGGCCGGGACTTCCTGCCCCGGCTCGGACCTGACCTCGTCGACCTGGTGATGAGAGACGCTCCTGCCGCCTTGTTCTCCGGGGCTGCGTCGATTCGCCATCCGAAGGGCAACTCACGCCATGGCGTGACGCCGGACGCGCAGGCGATGATCGAAGGGTGACGAACACTGATCTGAAGAGCCAGTACGACCGAGACGGCTTCGTCGTGCTCGACCACGCTCTGAACCCCGGCGAGGTCGGCAAGCTGCTGGAGGAGGCCGTCCGGATCGCCCGTGGCGAGCTCGGCCCCATCATCGGCGAGCTGCCCGTCGACGCGGCCGACACCGACGAGGAGGTACTGCGCCGGTATCTCTGCATCCACTACCCGCACAAGTTCTCCGACCTGATGCTCGCCACGATGCGCCATCCCGCGATCGTTTCGGCGCTCACCAAGCTGATCGGCCCGAACGTGAAGGCGATGCAGTCGATGCTGTTCATCAAGTCCGAGGGCAAGCCCGGGCAGGCCTGGCACCAGGACGAGATGTTCATCCCGACCCGGGACCGCTCGCTGACCGCCGCGTGGATCGCGCTCGACGACGCCACCACCGAGAACGGCTGCCTCTGGGTGCTGC
>NZ_DASRXP010000085.1:0-16952 GCF_035687465.1 Kribbella sp. | reverse complement strand
CTGCTGCGGACGCTCTGAGAGGCCCGGCACCGGGAGTGATTTGGCGGCGTGTTTACACCGGTCCGCACCTGTTTGGCCCTGGGAACGCGTTATCTTCCGGAGAACTTCGCTGAAGGAGTTCGCCATGGAGATCAGGCCTGCCGAGCCGGACGATGCCGAGCCCGCGGTGGCGATGCACGATCAGCTCGCCCCGTATCTGGTCATGTCGGCTCCGTCGCTGCGGCGCCGGCTCGAGGGTCCCGAGAAACCTGGAAAAGGAACCTTCGCCGCGGTCGACGACGGCGAACTGGTCGGCTGGGCCAGTACTGCGCTGATCGCCGGCTCCGATCCCCTCGGCGGACAACTCCGGTGCCTGGTGCGACCCGACTACCGCGGCCAGGGGATCGGGACGGCCTTGCTGGAGCTGGCCCACCGGAGTCTGAAGACGGCCGGGGCTGTCAGTGCTCGGGTCTTCGCCGACCCGGAGTCGGCGGACTGGGCCGGCCGGTGGGGCTACGAGCAGACCAGGCAGGTGCATTACGCCGGAATCGATCCCAGCCAGGCGCCCCCGTTGCCACCGGTGCCGGACGGGCTGCGGTTGGCGCCGCTGGAGGAGCTGGATCCGCGGGCGCTCTACGAGGCCGATCAAGTTGCCCAGCGCATCAAACCGGGGGACGCGACGATCACCGCCTCGCCGTACGAGGAGTGGGTGGCCGCGGTCTGGCAGTCACCGGGGATGGTGCTGGACCTGAGTGTCGCGGCGCTCGACGGGGACCGGGTGGTCAGCTTCACGCTGGGCAACGGCGACCACCATAAGATCTGGTCCCAGATGACGGCGACGATGCCGGAGTACCAGGGCGCCGGACTCGCCAAGCTGGTGAAGTGTGCCGCGCTGGGCCGGGCCGCCGAGGCCGGCGTGGTCGGTGCGTACACCGCGAACTACGACGGCAACGAACCCATGCTCGCCGTCAACACCTGGCTCGGCTACCGCCGCATCGCCACCCACTCCGTGCTTATTTGTCCCCTGTAATCGCTTACGTCCGAATCGGCGCGGGGCCTGCCCCACAGTGATTCGGACGTAGCGGGCTTCAGGGGACGAGGAGGACGACGGTTTCGGCTACGCAAGCCGGTTTGGTGGAGTTTTCCAGTTCGATGACCCATTGGAGGGAGACCTGGATGCCGGCCGGGGTTTCCTGGGCGCCGGCGATGGTGGCGCCGGCGCGGACCCGGCGGCCGACCGGGACCGGGGTCGGGAAGCGGACCTTGTTCACGCCGTAGTTCAGCTTCGCCTTGACGCCCTCGACCGAGAACAGTTCGTCGCCGAACCGCGCGATCAGGCTCAGGGTGAGATAGCCGTGCGCGATGGTCCCGCCGTACGGGCCCTTGGCCGCCCGGTCGACGTCGACGTGGATCCACTGGTGGTCACCGGTCGCTTCCGCGAACTGGTTCACCTGGTCCTGGGTGATCTCGAGCCAGGCGGTCTCGCCCAACTGCGTTCCGACCGCGTGGACCACTTCATCCACCCCGGTGAAGGTTTGCGCCATAGCTCCTCTTGCCAAGTTCGTTGCGTCCGAAGAACCGTGGGGCAGGCCCCGCGCCGCTTCGGACGTAAGGGTTCTAGTTGCGGGGGCCGCCGGCGACGTACAGGACCTGGCCGGAGATGAAGCCGGCCTCCTCGCTGCAGAAGAACGACGCGGCGGCGGCGATGTCCTCGGGCTTGCCGGTGCGGTTCACCGGGATGGTCGCGGCGGTGGCCTTCTTGAACTCCTCGAAGTCGACGCCGACCCGGGCGGCGGTGGCAGCCGTCATGTCGGTCTCGATGAAGCCCGGCGCGATCGCGTTCGCGGTGACACCGAACTTGCCCAGCTCGATCGCCAGCGTCTTCGCGAGACCTTGCAGACCGGCTTTCGCGGAAGCGTAGTTGGCCTGTCCGCGGTTGCCCAGTGCGGAGGTCGACGACAGGAAGACCATCCGGCCGTAGCCGGCGTCGACCATGTGCGCCTGGCACGCCTTCGACATCAGGAAGCTGCCGCGCAGGTGCACCGACATGACGGTGTCCCAGTCGTCCTCGGACATCTTGAAGAGCAGGTTGTCGCGCAGGACGCCCGCGTTGTTCACCAGGATCGTCGGGCCGCCGAGCTCAGCGGTCACGCGCTCGACCGCCGCGGTCACCTGGTCGGACTTGCTCACGTCGCAACCGACCGCGATCGCCTTGCCGCCCGCGGCGGTGATCGCCTCGACCGTGCCGGCGCAGGCTGCCTCGTCCAGATCCAGTACCGCGACCGCGTTGCCGTCGGCGGCGAGACGCTGCGCCACGGCGGCGCCGATTCCCCGGGCCGCCCCGGTCACGATCGCCACTCGTTGCTGCTCGCTCATCTCGCCTGCTCCTCTGCTAGCCCGCTTACCCGGGATGAGATTACCCACAGCCTGTCACCCACGGTGTGACACGGATGCGATGATCGCCGTGTGCCTGATCACAGCGGTGGTCACAACCGCCACGTCTATCACTGTCCGCTCCGGTGGGGAGACATGGACGCGCTCGGTCACGTGAACAACGGCCGGTACGTCGACTATCTCCAGGACGCCCGGGTGGATTTCCTCTTCCGGACGGCCAAGGAGCTCGGCGCCGACGACCTCGAGACCGGGCTGCTGGTCGCCCGGCACGAGGTGCAGTACCGGGCACCGCTGGTCTACCGGCCGGAACCGGTCCGGATCGAGCTGTGGATCAGTGAGATCAAGGCGGCCTCGTTCACCGTCGACTACGAGATCCTCGACCTGGAACCCCGCACGCTGTACGTCGAGGCGCGGACCCGGCTGGTCCCGTTCGATTTCGCCGCCAACAGGTTGCGCCGGATCTCCCCGGTGGAGAAGGCCGCCCTGTCGAAGCTGGTGGGCTCATGACCCTGTTCACGTTCCCCGTGCTGGTGCGCTGGTCCGACATCGACTCCTACGACCACGTGAACAACGTGCGGTACTTCGACTACTTCCAGGAAGCCCGGATCGCCTTCCTGGCGGAGCTGGCCGGGAATGCGGAGACAGGTGACGGCTTCTCCGGCTTTCCCTGCGTACTGGCGAGCCTGACGGTGGACTACCTGCGGCCGATCCTGCTGCGGCACCCGCCGTACGACGTAGACGTGTGGACCGAGTCGGCCGGGAACTCCTCGTTCACGCTGGGCTCACGGATCGTCGATCGCAGTACCGGGACGGACGAGGTGTACGCGAAGGCGACCTCGGTGCAGGTCACTGTGGATGCCGGCACGCACGCGAAGCGGGCGCTGACCGAGTCCGAGCGGGAAGCCCTCGTGCGGCACGTTTCGGCGGCTTGAGAGACTGAGTAGCGATGAGTGAGCCAAAGAGTTTCTACGACGCCGTCGGCGGGGCCGAGACGTTCCACCGGCTGGTGGCGGCGTTCTACCGCGGCGTGGCCGCCGATCCGGAGCTGCGCGCGCTGTACCCGGAGGAGGATCTCGGCCCGGCCGAGGTCCGCTTCCGGATGTTCCTCGAGCAGTACTGGGGCGGGCCGCGGACCTACTCCGAGCAGCGCGGTCACCCGCGGCTGCGGATGCGGCACGGCCCGTTCGCCGTCACCCCGAGCGCACGGGACAGCTGGCTCGGCCATATGCGGGCCGCGCTGGACGAGATCGCGCTGGAACCGGACCGGGACCAGGAGATCTGGACCTACATGGTGATGGCCGCGCAGAGCATGGTGAACACCGATGAACCGCAGTACCCCGGCGCGATCGACGTCGCCGGCACCTGAGCACCACCGAAGACTAGGGAGAAACGACGCGCATGGCTGCTACCCGCACTGCCAAGGCCCACTGGGAAGGCTCGCTGATCGAGGGGGCCGGTCAGGTCAACCTCGAGTCGTCCGGCCTGGGCACCTTCGACGTCACCTGGGCCGCCCGCACCGAGGACACCGCCAACGGCAAGACCAGCCCGGAAGAGCTGATCGCGGCAGCGCACTCGAGCTGCTTCAACATGGCGCTCTCGAACATCCTGGCCAAGGCCGGACATGCGCCCGAGTCGCTCGACACCACCGCCGCGGTGTCCTTCCAGCCCGGTAAGGGCATCACCGGCAGCAACCTGTCGGTGAACGGCAAGGTGCCGGGTCTGACCGCCGACGAGTTCGCCGAGTTCGCCGACGACGCGAAGAAGAACTGCCCGGTCTCGCAGGCCCTGACCGGTACCACCATCACCCTGGATGTCACCTTCACGGCCTGACCTCCAGTACTACGAACTCGGCGCCGGCCTGATCTCCAGGCCGGCGCCGCGTCGTCTGTCAGTGAGTCGCAGGCGGGTTGTCTTCGGCTTCGGCGGCGCTGCCTACGCCGGTGGAACTGGTCGGCGGGGCGTCGGGGTCGCGGGTGGTCAGGTTGCCGACCCGGAGGACCTCGCCGTTGCGGACGTACCAGGTGGTGCCGTCCTCGCCGCGGAGCCTGGTGACCCGCAGTCCGACCGCCTCGACCACCCCGGTCGCCTTCTCCATGTCGATCAGGTCGCCGACGCCGTACTGGTCCTCGAAGATCATGAAGATGCCCGCCAGGAAGTCCTTCACCAGCGTCTGGGCGCCGAAGCCGAGCGCGACACCGATGATGCTCGCCGACGCGACCACCGGCAGGATGTTGAAGCCGAGCTCGGCCAGCACCATCACCACCAGGACCGCGGTCAGCACGATCGTGACGATGCTGTTCAGCAGCCCCGCGATCGTCTCGGCGCGCTGGGTTCGGCGCTCGCTGGCGAGCGTCTGCTCGACGAACTGGCTGCCGATCTTGGACTTGGCCAGGACACCCGCGACGGCACCGTTCCCGGTCCGGCGGGCGAGCTTGCGGATCAGCTTGTGCAGCAGCCAGCGGAGTACGAAGAAGCCGATCACCAGCCCGAGGATCCGGGCCGGGACGACGACCACCTGGTCCGTCACCTCCAGCTTGCCGTCGTTGCCTGTCCGGAAGAACGTCGGGAACTGTTCGGGCAGGAAACCGGCGGAAAGCAGGGGGTGACTGAGCAGGGACACGGGGTAACTGACAAGAATAGGCATCTCGCCGCCCTACTGTAGTGCTGCTCTTACTGTCGTCAGGCCGCCAGCAAGCCCGAATCGTCCCGAGACGTTGCCGAGGAGGAAGTAACGGTCATGCCGAGCCGGCTGGAGGACGAGCTCAGACGACTGGTGAGCGCGGGGGTACTGCGCCAGTACCAGGCGGACGCCCTCCGCGGCGCTGCCGCCGCAGACGCACAAGCCACCGAACCTGCACAGATCGCAGCCGCCCAGGCGGGCGCCGTCAGGATGGGGAGCGCACAGCAGCACGGTGGCGCTGGGCAGGCGGCGGGTGGGTCGACGGACGACCAGGTGCAGCGGACGAGGCCGGCGGCTACTCATTCGTCCGCGCTGGTGGAAGTGCTTGGCTATATCGGGGGTGCGCTGCTGCTGGGGGCCGTGGCGCTTCTCACAGTTGCTAACTGGGGCGAGATGGGTCGGGCCGCGCGGATCACCACCGGGACCAGCGCTGCGATCGTCCTGCTGGGGACCGCGGTCCTGCTGGCGCTGCTGCGCCGCTACGAGCAGATCAGTTCGGCGCTGGCGTCCCTCGGCTGTTGCGTGGCCGGTTTCGCCACGTACGTCGCTGTCGAGGGCGAGGCCGGCCGGGTCGCCGGGGTCGCGGTCGCGCTGGCTCTGGCCGCGCTCGGCCTCTGGTGGCTCCAGGGCTCATCGTTGCTAGTGGCAACGTTCGCGATCCTGGGTGTCGGGGTGCTGGTGCTCACCAATGACCTGCTCACCCCGGAGAACGGGACCGAGACGAACGCCGCCGGGATCGCCGGCACCGGATTCATCCTGGTCGCGTTCGTGCTCGCGATGCTGGGGCTGGTCCGGGACCAGGTGACCGCGTGGTCCCTGGCCGGCGCCGCGATGTTCAGCTCGTCGATCTGCTGGCTCATCCAGGACCGGGGCGAGGTGATGGCCCTGGCCGTCGGCACTGCGGGTCCGGCCGCTCTCCTGGTCGCGTACGGTCGCCGCCACGCCTCCTCGTACGCCGTGGTCGGATGCGCGATCCTGCTGGTGATCTGGCCGACCGCGCTCTATCAGTTGACGGATAACATGGCCGGCGTGGCGATAGGCCTGGTCGTGGCAAGCGCAGTCCTTCTGGTGGCGGTCCTCCTGCTGTCACGACGCCAGCGCAGTACGGGATGAGGGCTGTAGTCCTCGGCGCGGGTATCAGCGGACTCTCGACTGCTGTGCTGCTCCGCGAGCGAGGCGATGACGTCGTAGTGGTCAGCGCCGACGCAACCGAGGCGACCACCTCCCACTTGGCCGCCGCAGTGTGGTTCCCCACCTCGGCCGGCCCTGCCGACAAGGTCGCCAGCTGGGGCAGCACGACGTACGACGTGCTTGCGGCCGAGGCAGAGCGTGGTGTGCCGGGCGTGGTGATGCGCGAGTCGCTCGTGCTCTACCGGCACGAACCAGGGCAGCAACCGTGGGCTGCCGCAGTCGGGGAAGTACGCCCTGCACGACCTGACGAGCTACCGCCCGGCTACTCGCACGGGCTGCGGTTTGCCGTGCCGCTGGTGGAGATGCCGACGTACCTACCCCTCCTGCACCAGCGCTACCTCGACAGCGGCGGCCAGCACCTCGTACGCCGGGTAGCCGGGCTCGGGGAGCTCCTGGACCTGCAGCCCGACGTCATCGTGAACTGTGCGGGTCTGGCCGCCGGGAAGCTGGTCGGGGACGACACGACGTACCCGGTCCGCGGGCAGATCGTCAGGGTCACCAACCCGGGTCTGACCCTGTCTGTGCGGGACGAGAACCATCCGGCCGGGCGTGCCTACGTCCACCCACGCACAGCAGACTGCATCCTCGGCGGCACGCTGGACGCGGGTGTCTGGGACACCGCGGTCGACGATGCCACTACGGAGTCGATCATCAGCCGGTGTACCGACCTGGTGCCCGCACTGGCTGGGGCGGAGGTGCTGCAGGCGCTGGTGGGATTGCGGCCCGGGCGGCCCGAAGTACGGCTGGAGCGGGATGAGCAGGTGGTGCCTGGTGTGCCGGTGGTGCACAACTACGGGCACGGCGGCAGCGGGATCACTCTCGGCTGGGGCTGCGCCCAGGAGGCGATCAGTTTGTGTGGGTGACCTTGAGGCGGCGTAGCGAGAGGATGCCGTCGGTGGAGCCGCGGCCGAGGTGCAGGTAGCCGCCGCGGAAGGACTTGTCGATCGCAGTGACCCGGGCCGGCTGGTCCTGCCGGATCCAGGTCAGCTGGGTCGGGGTCACCTCCAGCCGGAGCTTGATCCACTCGCCGCGGAAGGGCGGAGCCGTAGTACGGGTCGACAGCTTGTTTCCGGCGGGCTTGCCTGCGTGGTGTGCGTAGAGCCCGAGCTCACCGTCGGCCTGGAGGATCGCGTGGTAGCCATTGGCCAGGCCGAGCCGGTGTTCGTAGTACCGGTCGTCCTCGTGACCGAAGGCCAGGGTCAGGTTCGAGGTCGGGTCCGCTGGCAGTTCGTCGTACGAGGCCTCGAACTCCACCGCGTACGACGGTGCGGTGATCGGGCCGAGATTCCCCAGCGTGAGGAAATGCTGGACCTTGGTCGCGCCGAGCTTGATCGAGCCGTCGGGGCCCCACTTCACGGCGTACCGGTCGTCGTAGGGATCGCGGGTCAGCTCCCCGGGCACTGCGACGCCGCGGGACCACTGGTCGGCGTCCGCGGGCTTCGTCCGGCCGCTGAGGTAGCCGACGTCGGACGTGACCGCGCCGGCCATCCCTAGCGCGCGGTAGTGCGTCAGATCCGCCCGGCGATGTAGGGGAGACGGCCAGATCGGGAGACCCGTTGCCACGGCGACCTCGGCGATGTCGTTGGCCAGGTAGCCGTACGGTCCCGCGTTCGGCACGATGATCGCGTCGGTGCGTGGGATCAGCTGGCTCGCCACGGTCTGCACGGACTCGCTGGTCAGCTCGGCCGGCGTCGGGTAGTAGGCGATCACACCGATGCCCTGGGCCTTGGCCTCCGCGATCCGTGGGCTCCTGAAGTTGTACCTCACCAGCACGCACGTCTCGAGCCGGTACTTGGCGATCATCGACATCATCGCCGCGTGGGCTTGGTCGCCGATGGCCTCGAGGCAGAGGATCGCCCGGCCGCCGAAGCGTTTGACCACCTCCTCGAACAGAGGCATCCCGGCCCGCTGCCGCTGCGGGCCCAGACAGACGAGCTGGTTGTCCGAGGTGAGGCCGACGCCGATCTCCAGCGCCTGGGCACCGTTGTCGACGGCACCCTGGTAGAACTCGATACCTTGCCCGCGAGCCTCGGTGCTGATCAAGTACTGATCGCCACGGTCCGCGACCCAGTCGGTCAGGTTGTAGTCACCAGTGCCGCTATCGCCGTCAGCTGCATCCGCGCCGCGGCATCCGGCAGCGACAGAGCCGACTGCGAGCGCGCCGAGCCAGCTCAATGCGGTGCGTCGCGTGATCTCCATAGCTGGCCCCCCTCCAATCCCACCCGGAAGAGTAAAGGCTTCCCGTACCTTGTGGCACGTCCGGCAGCGTGGCCGGAACCCCCTGTGTTTGAACGCCTCCACGCCGTGACCTCTTGGCCTGCTGCGGCGCGCGCCGTTCGGCCTTGAGAGCTCCGATGCGGCAGACTCGCACGGGTGACTGCTCCTAGCCCAGCCCTTGTCGAGCTTGCTGTCGCGCATGGAGTGGCGACGGAGTACTGGGACTGGCAAGGGCGGCACGTGCAGGTTTCCACCGAGGTGGTGTCGGACGTGCTGGCTGCGCTCGGCGTCGATGCCTCTACACCGCGGGCTGCCGAGAACGCACTGGCGGACTATCGCCAGGCCCGCTGGCGCCGCGTGCTGCCGGCCACTCTGGTGATGCGTGAGGGCTGGACGCCCTGGTTCGCAGTACACCTGCCGCACGGGGCCGTGGCCGAGGTGTGGGTGGACCTGGAGGACGGCGGTCAGCGCCGCGACATCCCCCAGCAGGAGCACTGGGTCGAGCCCGAGTGGGTCGACGGCGTGCAGATCGGCGAGGCGACGTTCCAGCTGCCCGGGGATCTGCCGCTCGGCTATCACCGGCTGTGCGCGCGGCTCGGCAGCAGTCCCGAGGTCTTCACCGGCACGTTGATCGTGACCCCGCCGAAGCTGGAGCCGCGGACGCTGCGCCGGACCTGGGGCTGGGTGCTGCAGCTGTACTCCGTGCGCTCCCGCAGGTCGTGGGGGATCGGCGATCTGCACGATCTCGCGGATCTCGCGGCCTGGTCAGCGAACGACCTGGGCGCTGGCTTTGTCCTGATCAACCCGTTGCACGCGGCCGAGTTGGCCGGGCGGATGGAGCCCTCGCCGTACCTGCCGGCCTCCCGCAGGTTCGCGAACCCGCTCTACCTGCGGATCGAGGACATCGACGAGTATGGCGACCTCGCGCCGGCCGAGCGCGATCGCGTCCGCACCCTGGGACTGCAATCCCGCGCACTGAACGAGGACGCCGGCGGGCTGGACCGGGACACTGTCTGGGCCGCCAAGCGGGAGGCCCTGCTGCTGCTCTTCGGGGTGCGCCCGTCCATCGGCCGGATCGCGGAGTACGGGGCGTACTGCGACCGCGAGGGCCACGGGCTGGTCGACTTCGCCACCTGGGCCGCGATCTCGGATCTGCACGGGCCCGAGTGGAGCAAGTGGCCGGACGAACTGCGCGACCCGGCCTCACCCGCGGTTGTTGCCTTCCGCAACGACAACCCGGACGCGGTGGAGTTCCACTGCTGGGTGCAGTGGCAGCTGGACGAGCAACTGGCCCGGACCCAGGCACGGGCGACGAACGCCGGCATGGAGCTCGGCGTCATCCACGACCTCGCCGTCGGCGTCCATCCGGACGGCGCGGACGCGTGGGCGCTGCAGAACGTGCTCGCCTCGGGCATCCACGTGGGAGCGCCGCCGGACGCGTTCAACCAGCAGGGGCAGGACTGGTCGCAGCCACCGTGGCGGCCGGACGCGCTCGCCGAGACGGGGTACGCCGCCTGGCGGGATCTCGTCCGCGCGGAGATGCGGCACGCCGGTGGGCTGCGGATCGACCATATTCTCGGCATGTTCCGGCTCTGGTGGGTCACGTCGCCGGAGCGCCCGACCGAGGGCACCTACGTGCGGTACGACCATGAGGCGCTGATCGGGATCCTCGTACTGGAGGCCGCACGGGCCGGGGTCATCGTGGTCGGGGAGGACCTCGGCACGGTCGAGCCCTGGGTGCGCGACTACCTCGCCGAACGCGGCGTCCTGGGTACTTCGGTGTTGTGGTTCGAGCGGGACCGCCAAGGCAATCCGCTCGCGCCCGAGCGGTGGCGGGAACTGTGCCTGGCCACTGTGACCACCCACGACCTGCCGCCGACCGCGGGCTACCTGGCCGGCGATCACGTGGAACTCCGCGACCGACTGGGATTGCTGAGCCGACCCGTGGCCGAGGAGCTCGCCGTCGACGAGGCCGAGCGCGACTCCTGGCTCAACGCGCTGCGCGAGCGGCACCTGCTCGGCAACGCGGACGGAGACGTCGAGCGGATCGTGGAAGCCCTGCACCGGTACGTCGCGCACACCCCGTCCAAGCTGGTCGGGGTCGCGCTGACCGATGCGGTCGGGGAGCGCCGGGCGCAGAACCAGCCGGGCACCACCGACGAGTACCCGAACTGGCGGATCCCCCTCGGCGGCCCCGACGGCGTACCGGTCCTGGTCGAGGACCTGCCCAACAACCACCGCCTCCGCAGGCTCATAGGCGCGTTAAATATCTAGCTTTGTGTAAACAATCGCTCACGAACCGTTGACAATAGATTTGAACGGTTGTTATCTATTGCCAACGAAGGCAGCCTTCCTTCCTTTCCCCACCGCCCCCCTTCGAACGGGATCAGAAGGAGTGTCCGCATGATGCGAGCACGCAAGTTCAGCCTGGCCGGAATCGCCGTCGGCGCGCTGTCGCTGACGGTGGCGACGTCCATCCCAACGGCGTTCAGCCACGGGTACACCACCGCTCCGATCAGCCGTGCCAAGCACTGTGCCAACACCACCGTGCAGAACTGCGGTGCGATCCAGTGGGAACCGCAGAGCACCGAGGGTCCTAAGGGCTTCCCCGGCGCAGGTCCCGCCGACGGCAAGCTCTGCTCCGCCGGACTGCAGCAGTTCAACGAACTGAACGACCAGCGCGCGGGCGCCTGGCCGACCACCCAGCTGACCTCCGGCCAGAACTACACGTTCCGCTGGACGCTGACCGCGTCCCATGCCACCACGGACTTCAAGTACTACATCACCAAGCAGGGCTGGAACCAGAGCGCTCCGCTGACCCGGTCGGCGCTCGAGTTGACGCCCTTCCTGACCGTCCCGTTCAACAACGCCCGCCCGCCGAGCTCCGTCTCGCACGCGGGCACGTTGCCGAACCGGACCGGCCGGCACATGATCCTCGCCGTCTGGACCATCGCCGACACGGCGAACGCGTTCTACCAGTGCTCGGACGTGCGGTTCTGATCCGGCGTACTGGCGTGTGGTGGAGCCGGGCCGACTGCCCTCGGCCCGGCTCCCCGGAATCCCGGCTGCCGCGATGAGGTCCTACGTTTCGTAAATAAATTTCATGGGCAATGCACTCCTTGAAACCTTCCGCCCCGAGTTTCAAGGAGTGCACCCATGAGAACTCTCGTACGCCGCGTGCTGGTGCCCGTGGTCGCCGTCGTCGCCGGACTACTGCCTGCCGTGGTCGTGGTCGAGCAGGCGTCAGCGGTGACGAAGATGACCCATTCGCAGGCAGCCTCGATCTTCAGCGGGGCCGGCCTCACCTGGTCGTCCACCGGCAACTGTTCGGACTGGAACGTCGGCACCTGCACGTCCTTCACGAACATCAACGACAGCACCGTGTACGGCGTCCGGACGCTCAAGCAGTCGAGTGGTTGCGCGGTGAACATCACCGGTGGCACCGAGGTCGGTCATGCGAGCGGTACCTACAGCCACCGCAACGGCTACAAGGTCGACATCTCCCTCTACGCCTGTGTCGGCAACTACATCCGCGGCAACTTCACCCGGATCGCGGACCGTGGTGACGGCGCCGCCCAGTGGCGGTCCGGCGCGGGCAACATCTACGCGCTGGAGAGCAACCACTGGGACATCCTGTACTACAACTGCGGCGGTTGCTGAGCAGCCCTGAGGCGAACCCGGCAAGGTGATGGCCTAGGCTTCGGACTGTGATCCTTCAGCTCTCCGGCCACACCCTGCTGGTGTTCGTCGGCATCCCGGTGCTGGTCGTTTCGGTGGTGGCGCTGCTCGTCTTCGCACCCTCGATCGCCAGCGGCCCGCGCTACCGCCCGGGGCTGTCCTGGTGGGCCCCGCCGGTCTGGATCGGCGGCCCCGAGCCGACCAAGCCGAACCCGGCGAACCTGCCCGAGCTCCCCGCCGGCAACAGCACCGCGACCGCCGCTACCGGCGTCGCCCGGACGACCGGAGGCGCAAGTGCCAGCTGGTGACGCATTCACCCCGGACCAGCTCTGGGACCTCGAGCGCGCGGTACGGCACGCCGAGACGGCCTCCGGCCTGCACTTCTCCGTGTACGTCGGTGGCGCGGACTCCGAGACCCGCCCGTTCGCGGTCGAGCTCCTGAACGAGCTGCCCGACCCGGACCACAGCGTCCTGGTCTACGTCGACCCGGCCGGCCGGCGGCTGGAGATCGTCACCGGCTCGGCCGCCAAGCGTCAGCTCTCGGACACGTCCGCAGGTCTGGCCGCCCTGGCCATGCAGACCTCGTTCGCCGCTGGCGACCTCACCGGCGGCCTCGTCACCGGTGTCCAGCAGCTCGGCGACCACGCCCACCTGCCGACGCTCCTGCACGCCAACGAGCCGCACACGCAGTAGCGCGGTGGAGCCGGTCCAGCTCGAGGCCGGAGACTTCGTCCTCCGGCCGTTCGGCACCCATGACGAAGCCGCTGTCGCCTTGGCGTTGACGGACCCGGACATCCTGCGCTGGACCGCGGGTACGGCGGTCTTGCGTACGCCGGCCGAGAAACGTGCGGCGAAGTGGCTGGAGTCCCGGATCGACAGCTGGGCCCGGGGCAACGCGGTCTTCGCGATCACGGACGCCGAGACGCGGCAACTGCTCGGAGCGATGACGGTCCGGGAGGTCAACCGGATCCCCGACCAGGCCGTCGTCGCGTACTGGATCACTCCCGCGGCGAGAGGACGACGGCTCGCTGCAAGGGCCTTGGATGCTGCGGCTCGCTGGGCCTTCCTGGCTCGCAGTGAAGGCGGTCTGGGCCTGCATCGACTGACGCTCGACCATGCGCTGGTCAACGAAGGTTCCTGCCGTGTCGCCACCCGGGCCGGCTTCCGGTTGGAAGGCACGATGCGCGAGTACTACGTCGAACTCAACGGCCAGCGGCACGACTCTCACCTGCACGCACGTCTCGCCACCGACGCGCTTGTAGAGCCGCTGTAGAACTCCTGTTGAGCGCTCTCCGCGAGACTCTTTCCTGGCCATGGTCAGACCTTGGGGAGGGGTTCCGATGAGCACGCCGATCTTGACCTATGTGCACGGCAGCGATCCGATCTCACGGGCGGGAGTGATCAGCCAGTTGCGCGCCCGGCCGGAGATCCGGCTGGTCCACGAGATGGAGGTCGACGAGGCCGCCGTCGCCGTGGTCGTGACGGATGTGCTGGACGACGACACCGCCCGGACGATGCGGGCGCTGCGGCGCGGGGACCTGCCTCGGTTGCTGCTGGTCGCGACCGTGCTCGACGAAGCCGCGCTGGTGGTGGCCGCCGAGATCGGCGTGGGCGGGTTGCTGCGCCGGATCGATGCCACCCCGGAGGCGTTGGTGCGAACCATCGCCCGGGTCGCGGCGGGCGACGGCGAGATCCCCGCGGACTTGCTGGGCCGGTTGATGGAACAGCTCGGCCGCTTGCAACGGCAGGTGCTCGCACCGCGCGGGCTGACCTTCACCGGTCTGAGTCCGCGCGAGGTCGATGTACTGCGGCTGGTCGCGGACGGCCTGGACACGGGCGAGATCGCGGAGCAGCTCAGCTACAGCGAACGAACGGTGAAGAACGTCCTGCACGAGCTCACCACCCGGCTCCAGCTCCGCAACCGCTCCCACGCTGTCGCCTATGCCGTCCGCGAGGGCCTTATCTAGCTAGCAGACCCTCCAGGGTTCGGCTTGCGACCCGGGCGGCGAGCTGACCGGAGCGGCTGGTCAGGGGATGCTCGGCGAATCCCTGCCAGGAAGCGAGCCCGGTCAGTGCCGCCTGCCGTACGTCGTCCTCCGACGCATCCGTCGGCAGTCCTAGTCGGGCAGCGGGATCGTGTCCGGAACCACCGAGCAGGCGATCGAGCTGCTCCTGCCGTTCGGGCTTCAGCGTGATTCCGCCGGACCGCAGTTCCGACAACAGCCGAATCTCCTGGAACTCGTGCGCTCCGGCGCTGATCTCCTCCAGCCTGCCCTGCAGGTCGGTGGCGGCGTCGAAGTCCCCGGATCGCAGCAGATCCGCCAGCGCCGCCACCGCGGAGTACGCCTTCAGCACCCGGCCGCGAGCCTCGAACTGACGGACCAGGATCGCGCGCAGCCGGTTCAGTCCGCTGCGCTCGGTCAGCTCGGTGCTCAGTTCGGACGAGGTCGACGCGACCCCGGTGCGAATGAGTTCCACGCTCAGCCGCACGCCGTACAGGCCGAGGCGTCCGAGGAGGTGCTCGCGTTCGATTTCGGTGACCGGAAGTCCGGTCGGGGTGGAGGTGAACCGGTCGGCGGTCAGCAGCAGTTCGGTGACCTCGTCGGCTGGTGCCCGGGCGATCGTGGCCAGTAGGGCGTACTCGGCTTCGCGCAAGGTGGCGGCGGTGTGGCCGAGCAGTCCGTTGACGGGCACGATCACCGGGCAGAGTCGGTGCAGCCGGGGTTCGGCCTCGTACCGGCGGGCCACCCGGTCGGCGACCTCCATCGAGTCCAGTCGGCAGGAGCCGATCTCGTCTGCCCTGGAGAGCACGCCGATCGCGTTCATCGGCGTACCGTGCGCGAGCTCGTCGTCGTGGAAGGACTCCAGGAACCGCAGGTCGCTGGAGTGGGTGTGCCGGAGCAGGTACAGGATCGCGTCCGCCACCGGCACCTGGCCGTCGTCCGCGGCGAGCACTCGCTGGGTGCGGGCGGACACGTCGACGGAGATGGACGCGATGCCTGGGGTGTCCAGGATGGTCAGGTCGCGCAGCCGGCTGGTCGGCCAGCCGATCTCGAGATGGTCCACCTCGCCCGGTTGCAGGCCGCCGAGATCCACCTGGAGAGCACCGGCGTCGCGTTCGTACGGGCGCTCCCGCGGTTTGCCCTCGAGCGGGAAGAGGGTCGCGTGCGGGCGGTCGCTGAGGAAGTACCAGGTGACGATCTGGGTGCACTCGCCGGCGTCGGTCGGCGCGAGTTCCTCGCCCAGCAAGGCGTTCAGCAGGGTCGACTTGCCCGCCTTCACCTTGCCCGCGATCGCCAGCCGGAGTGGCCCGGTCAGTCGCTCGCCGATCTCGTCCAGCCGGGCCTTGGCCGCATCGGTCCGGGCCGCCCGACGGGCGAGCTTGAGCACCGCCTCGATGTCGGCGGACAGATCGTCAGTCATCGTCGTCCACCTGGTCGTCGTCCATCATCACCTTCACCGGTACGCCGATGCCGATGCCGGCCGCGGCCCCCACCATCGGGCGAGCACCGGCCATCGCGACCTCGCGCAGCCCAGAGCGGATCGACCGCAACCGCTCGCTCTCGGCCGACAGTTGAGCAGCCCGGGCGGCTTGTTCGGCCGGAGCCAGCCGGGCGGTCCGGTCGGCGGCTGTCAGTGCCGCGGCTGCGGACCGATGGATCAACCCCGCTCGTTCCTGGAAGTCGTCGCGCAGTTGGCGTTGGGTCTTGCGGAGGCTGTCGCGGGTGTCCTTGTTCATCACGAAGGCGACCTCGTCGACGTACCGGCGTACCGCTGCCTTGGCCTGTTGCTGCCGGTAGGTCCGCTGGCGTTTGCGTTCGTCCTTGAGCAGCTTGCCGCCGATCCCCGCGCCGAGGGTGGCGGCGACGCCGGCGACGGCGATCACCGGCAGGAAGATCGAGCCGATGCTGAAGACGATCATCGGTACGAACACCCCAGTCCGCCCGGCCATCATCAGGGAGGCGAGCCGCCCGCCCGGCATCGACAAGGTGGACACGGAGGCCAGTTCGAGCTTGTCCAGGTCCGTACTGAACTGGGACAGCTCGACCACCACATCCGTACCGGCCTCCAGGTCGAACGCCTCGGCGACCTGCTCGCCCAGACCGCGGGCCCGTTCGATCAGCAGGTCCCGGTTCGCCACCCCGGCCACGGCGACCTGGCGGCGCAGCCAGACCTCGGTGTCCGCCCAGGTGTCGTTCGGATCGCCCTGGTCGATGATGGTCTCGACGTCGCGCATCACCGTCCGCAGCCGGCTCTGGAGATCGTGCTCGACGTCGGCGACCAGGTCGGCGATGCCGTCTGACAGAGTCTGTTGCCAGGTCGCGCTCGCTGCGGTGAGCCCGGCTGCCTGGTCGCGGGCCTTGGTCAGGTTCGACATCACCGCGGGGCGATTCTGCGGCGCCTTGAGTACCACCTGCTCGGCGTCGGACTCCTGGGCCAGTTGAGTGGTGACGAAGTCGACCTCCTGGGCGATGGTCGCGGCCGCCCGCTTCGTTCCCGGTACGACGACAGCGGTGGCGAGGAACTCCACCAGCGGGGCGAATCCCGACTCCTGGTTGAGCTCCGGTCGTTGCGTCGCGCGGAGCCGGAGGAACGAGGAGACCGGCAGGATCGGTAGGTCGAGCCCGGCCGTGGTGAGGTGGGCGGTGTCGAGTTCGACGATGCGCCGCCAGTGTCCGTAGAGGTCGGTCTTGGTGATCACGACGGCGGCCGCTGGGCAGCGAGAGATCGCGGTCTGGAGGAAGTCGAGTTCGGGGCCGGTCAATTCTTGGGCGGCGTCGGTGACGAACAGGATCGCGTCCGCGGCGGCGAG
>NZ_DASRXP010000084.1:0-15504 GCF_035687465.1 Kribbella sp. | reverse complement strand
CGGCGTGCGGGGTCGCCGTACCGCAACTGTCCGGCCGCGGTCTCGGCCACACCGGCGGCACCCTGGACAAGCTCGAGTCGATTCCGGGCTGGCGCGCGGCGCTGTCCAACGACGAGCTGATGCATCAGCTCGAAGACGTCGGTGCGGTGATCTGTGCGGCCGGTGACGGACTGGCTCCGGCGGACAAGAAGCTCTACGCGCTCCGGGACGTGACCGGCACGGTGGAGGCGATCCCGCTGATCGCGAGCTCGATCATGAGCAAGAAGATCGCCGAAGGCACCGGCGCGCTGGTCCTGGACGTCAAGGTCGGAACTGGCGCGTTCATGAAGGACCTGGCCGACGCGCGAGAGCTCGCGGAGACGATGGTTGCGCTCGGCACCGATGCCGGGGTGAAGACCGTCGCCCTGCTCACCGACATGTCCACTCCGCTGGGCCTGACGGCCGGAAACGCCTTGGAGGTCAGGGAATCCGTCGAGGTGCTGGCCGGCGGCGGACCGGCTGACGTGATCGAGCTGACCGTCGCCCTCGCCGTCGAGATGCTCGCCGCGGCCGGCGTGACGGATGTCGACCCCGCCGACAAACTCCGCGACGGTACTGCGATGGATGCGTGGCGCCGGATGATCGCAGCTCAGGGTGGGGACGCGGACGGGTCGTTGCCAGTGGCACCCGAGCAGCACGTGATCAACGCTTCCGCCTCGGGAGTGCTGACCAGGCTGGACGCCTTGGCCGTGGGGGTTGCTGCTTGGCGACTGGGTGCGGGCCGGGCTCGTAAGGAAGACCCGGTGTCCGCAGTGGCCGGTGTGGAGATGCACGCCAAGCCAGGTGACGCCGTGACCGAGGGACAGCCCTTGCTCACCTTGCACACGGATGACCCGGGGCGCTTCGACCGGGCGCTGGAGTCCCTTGCTGACGCTGTCCAGATCGCGCCGGACGGATCGTCGTACCGGCCGACTCCGCTGGTGATCGACCGACTCACCTGATCATTCGCCCCCTTTTCACCCTCCTCGCAGGCTGTCCATTGCTCGTCGGCACTCGGCGAGGGTGAAAAGGGGGCGAATGATCAGGTGAGTCGCGGGCTTCGGTAAGGGCCGGTGCCGAGGCGGTCGCGGACTTCGCCGAAGTGCGTGTGCACGGCCTTCTCGGCCTGGTCGGCGTCGCCGGAGGCGATCGCGTCGATCACCCGCTGATGCCGCGCGGCGGTTTCGTCGGGGGACGTGGTGAGGGTCTCGAGGTCGGTCTCGACGGCCCGGTAGACGTCCCAGAACAAGCCGACCAGCTCGCGGGCGAGCGGGACCCCGGCAGCGTCGCAGATGTGCTCGTGGAACTCGCGGTCCGCGGTCGCCGCGTCCGGGCCCTCGACGCGCATCCGTGCGACGCAACCGGAAAGCTCTTGCTGGAGTTCACCGGTGTCGGTCCCCGCGACCCGGCGGGTGAGCTCGGTCTCGAGGATCTCCCGGATCTCGAGCAGCTCGCTCAGCCGCTCGGTGCTGCTGCCGGACAACCGGGTGCGGAACAGCAGCCACGGGTGCAAGGCTGCCGAGCTGGCCGAGCCGACGAAGGTGCCGTAGCCGTGCCGGATCTCGACGATCCCGAGCGCCTGCAGGGCTTTGAGCGACTCCCGGACCGAGTTGCGGCTGACGCTGAAGTCGGCCATCAAGACGTTCTCAGGGGGCAGCGGGGCTCCAGGCTGCAGGTTGCGCGCGATGATCAGGTCGGCGATCGCGTTGGCCAGCTCGTCGCTGCGTTTCGGCCTTGTCACTGCCACGATGCGCTCCTGCCCTTCCCCGGATCACGCAGTCCGTCCCGCATCTGCCACATGCTACGTCGGAGGAGCCGCGAGGCGGTTGCGGACACCAGCGAAATGCGCGGCCATCGCGCTCGCGGTCGCGGTGGGGTCGGCCGCCTCGATCGCCTTGTGGATGGCGCGGTGCCGCTCCAGGATCGCCAGCGGCGGTTCCTCCGGCGGAGTCAGTTCGTGCTCGAGTTGGTGGTACGTGTCCCAGAACGCGCCGAGCAACCGGCTGACCAGCGTGTTGCCGAGCGGCCGGAACAACACCTCGTGGAAGAGCCGGTCGACGGCGGGGGAGATGCGGCCGGCCCTGGCCTCGGCCTCCATCGTGTCGAGGACCTGGCTCAGCTCGGCCAGATCGGGTCGCTGCTGCCGGGTGATCATCCGCTGGGCCAGTCCCGATTCCAGCGCCTCGCGGACCTCGGTCAGCTCGGCCAGCCCGCTCCGCCCGTCCCGCAGGGTGATCCGGGTGTGGAAGGTCAGCTCGTCCACCAGTGAGCCGAGCGACATGGTGCCGACGTACATGCCGAGCCCACGGCGTACCTCCACGATGCCGACGGCCTGCAGGGCCTTGATCGCCTCGCGGACCGAGTTCCGGCCGACGTTCAGCCGGGCGGCGAGCTCGGCCTCGGTCGGCAGCGCGTCGCCGGCGGACAGGTCGAGCCGCAGGATCAGGTCCTTGATCTGGTCCTGCAGTACCTGGTGAGCCATCAGCATTTCCTCCGCGGGGCTTGACCGACTGGAGACGGCCTCCTAAGGTCGGCAGTCGTAGGACGTGGGATGTGGGACAACCCACAACCTACCTGCTGCGAAGCGCAATCACATCCCCTGCCGCTGGAGGCATCGTGAACCAAACCGCAGGATCCGGGTTCGACCGCCGCTCGTTCCTGAAGTACTCCGGTGCGCTGGGCGCAGCCGCGACGATCACTGGTGGATTGTCGGCCTGTTCCAGCGGACCGCAGTCGACCGGAGCGGTCGGGGCCTCCGGGGACACCGACCTGGTCACGGCGGTGATCGGCTATGGCAACAACCAGAGCTGGGATCCCACCCTGACCGCCTCCGCCTTCACGATGGCCGCCATCCAGCACATCTACGAGGGCCTGCTCGACACCGACCCGATCACCCGCGAGCCGTACGCCGCGCTGGCGACGGAGGTACCGGCCGACCTCAACGCCACCTCCTGGAAGTTCACCCTGCGCGACGGTGCGAAGTGGCACGACGGCCAGCCGGTCACCGCCGACGACGTGGTCTTCACCTTCCAGCGGATCCTCGACCCGAAGCTGAAGGTGCTCACCTACTCGTTCTTCGCCAGCTGGCTCAAAGAGGTCAAGAAGATCGACGAGAAGACCGTCGAGCTGGTGCTGAACTTCCCGTACCCCGATGGCGCGCCACGGCTGACCACAGCGAAGATCATGCCGAAGCACGTCTTCTCCCAGGCCGGCGCCTGGGACCTGGCCAAGAACGGCAAGGCGGTCGGCTCCGGTCCCTACAAGCTGGCCTCGCACCAGCCGAAGTCGAACAGCACGTTCGAGGCCTTCACGGACTACAACGGCCCCCGGCCGGCGGCGTTCAAGAAGATGAACTGGCTGAGCATCGTCGACTCCTCGGCCCGGGTCGCGAAGATCTCCGGCGCCAGCGCCGAGGCACAGATCGCCGACAACATCCCCTACGCCAACATCGAGCAGCTGAAGAGCTCGGGCCTCACGGTCGAGGGTGGCAAGGGGATGAACCACATGTTCCTGATGTTCAACACCGCGAACAAGCCGTTCGACGACGTCCGGGTCCGGCAGGCACTGTTCACCGCGATCGACACCCAGAAGATGATCGAGGTCGCGCTCAAGGGCCGCGGCCGGGCGAGCACCTCGTTCCTGAACGAGGAGAACCCGTCCTACGCCAAGGCGAAGACCGTCTACAGCTACGACCCGGCGAAGGCGAAGGCGCTGCTGGCCGAGGCCGGCGTGACGAACCTGTCGATCAACCTGCTCGCCGTGAACGTGAGCTGGATCGTCGACTGCCTGCCCACCATCGCCGCGTCCTGGAACGCGATCGGCGTGAAGACCACACTGGAGCCGCAGGACACCGCCGCGGTGTTCACCAAGATGGACCAGAACGCCGACTACCAGGTGGTCGCGGCGGCGTCGAACCCGAACCAGTTCGGCAATGACGCGGACCTGATCCTTCGGTACAACTACACCCAGGGCGGGGTGTGGATGAAGTACACCCGCTGGGAGAGCAGCGCCGGCGCCAAGGTGATCTTCGCCAAGATGGACGAGGCCATCCGGGCCTCCGACGCGGACACCAAGCTGAAGCTGACCCACGAGTACCTCGACCTGGTCGCCGAGCAGGCGGTGCTGTACCCCGTTCTCCACACCGAGCTGATGACGGCCTGGAACGCCAAGAAGCTGAGCGGGATCAAGGCGCAGTCCTATCCGGGCATCAACCTGCTGCAGGCCAAGCGGGCCTGAGGTAGTCGACTGTGGCCGTCATCGTCAGAATGCTGGTTCGCCGGCTGCTGATCCTGGTTCCGTTGCTGCTCGGCATCATCGCGTTCGTCTTCCTGGTGATGCGGTTCTCCAACAACGATCCGGCGATCGCCTATTTCCAGGGCGCCAATCCGACCGAGGAGCAGTTGCACAACTTCCGGCAGGAGAACGGCCTGCTGGACCCGTTGCCGCTGCGGTACGTGCACTTCGTCGGTGACCTGCTGCAGGGCAACCTGGGAACCAGTGTGCTGACGAAGGCGCCGGTGCTGGAATCGGTCACGACCGCGATGCCGCTGACCTTCCAGCTGACCCTGCTGGGGTTGCTGGTGGCGTTGGTCCTGGCCTTGCTGCTCGGGGTCACCGCCGCGATCTTCCGGGACCGTTGGCCGGACCAGGCGATCCGGCTGGTGTCGCTGATCGGAGTGGCGGCGCCATCGTTCTGGCTGGCGCTCCTGATGATCCAGTACCTCGCGGTCGATCGCGGCTGGTTCCCGCCGAGTGGCTATGTGAATCCGGCCGACGGGATCGGGCCCTGGCTGCGGACGATGACTCTGCCGGCGCTCGCGCTGTCCCTGCCGGTGGCCGCGCAGCTGACCAGGATCATCCGTACTTCGGTCGTCGAGGAACTCGACAAGGACTATGTGCGAACGGCGATCGGCAGCGGCCTGCCGCCGGTGGTCGTTGTCGGGCGCAACGTTCTGCGGAACGCCCTGATCAACCCGCTCACGGTGCTCGGACTGAGGATCGGCTACTTGCTCGGTGGAGCCGTGGTGATCGAGCAGATCTTCACCCTGCCAGGCATGGGCACGCTGATGATCAACGCGGTCCGCGACGGTGATCCGGCCGTGGTCCAGGGCGTCGTACTGACGATCGCGATCGGCTTCGTGGTGGTCAACCTCGTCGTCGACGTGCTGTACCTGCTGGTGAACCCGCGACTGAGGAGCGCCGCCTGATGCGCGGAAAACTGGCCGAACAACTGTCCCGTCCAGGGATCAACTTCAAGCGGTTGCCACCGATGGCCTGGCTTGCGGTCGCCGTGCTGACGGTGGTGATCCTGGCCGCGGTGTTTGCTCCGCTGCTGACGCCGTACGACATCCTGACGCAGGAGGACACCGGTGGCGGGCCGTCGGGCGCGCACTGGTTCGGGATGGACAGCGCGAACCGCGACATCTTCACCCGGCTCGTGTACGGCGCGCGCTGGTCGCTGATGATCGGCCTCGGCGCGACCGTCCTCGCGTTGGTCGCCGGTGCTGTCATCGGAGCCGTCGCAGCCACTTCCCGCAAGGCAGTCGACGAGACCCTGATGCGGCTCCTGGATGTCGTGATGGCGTTCCCCGGCATAGCACTGGCCGCAGTACTGGTGGCGGTGTTCGGTGGATCGATTCCGGTGCTCGTGTTCGCGATCGCCTTCCTCTACACGCCTCCGGTTGCTCGGGTGGTCCGCGCCAACGTGCTCGCGCAGTACGGCGAGGACTATGTGGTCGCGGAGAAGATCATCGGCGCCCGGACACCGTTCATCCTGATCAGGCACGTCGCGATCAACTGCGCCGCACCGGTGCTGGTGTTCTGCACGGTGATGGTTGCCGACGCCATCGTGTTCGAGGCGTCGCTGTCCTTCATCGGGGCGGGGGTCCGGCCGCCGGAGCCTTCCTGGGGGTCGGTGATTGCCGACGGCAAGAACATGGTGTTGCTCGGTGGCTGGTGGGCGACGGTGTTCCCCGGCCTGCTGATCCTGATCACCGTTCTCGCGCTGAACATCTTGTCTGAGGGCGTCTCCGATGCTTGGGCCGCGCCAGCGGCACGGCGGGTGGCTAGCAAGAAGCAGGACAAGGACGCACTGGAGACCGCACAACCCGGCTCCGGTGAACTGGTCGAACTCCCCGGGCTGGACACGGCGGCGACCCGGTTGCGAGAACGAGCGCGGCCCTTACCAGACGGTGAGCCGGTGCTGTCCGTGCAGCAGTTGGCGATCGGCTTCGAGGGCCGGCATGACGGGGTCGACATCGTCGACGGGATCAGCTTCGAGGTACGGCCTGGAGAGGTGCTCGGCCTGGTCGGTGAGTCCGGCTGCGGCAAATCGCTGACCGCGCTCACGGTGATGGGTCTGGAGCCGCGCGGCGCCAGGATCCGCGGACGGATTCGGTTCGACGGCAAGGACCTGCTGAGTCTGCGTCGGTCCGAACGGCGTCGGCTGCTCGGTCACGACATGGCGATGATCTACCAGGATGCGCTGTCCTCGCTGAACCCGGCGATGACGATCAAGTCGCAGCTGAAGCAGGTCGTTCGCCGCGGCGGACGCCGTACGCCGACGGAACTGCTGGAGCTGGTCGGGCTGGATCCCGAGCGGACCCTGTCCAGCTACCCGCACGAACTGTCCGGTGGTCAGCGCCAGCGGGTGCTGATCGCGATGGCGCTGTCCCGTGAGCCCAAGCTGATCGTCGCCGACGAGCCGACCACGGCACTCGACGTCACCGTGCAGGCACAGGTGATCCAGCTCCTGCTGCGGCTGCGGGCCGAACTCGGTTTCGCCCTGATCCTGGTGTCGCACGACCTGGCGCTGGTCGCCGACGTCACCGACCGGGTCGTGGTGATGTACGGCGGTCAGATCGTCGAGACCGGTGTCACGGCCGATCTGGTCGGTGAGCCCGCGCACCACTACGCCCGCGGCCTGCTCGGCTCGGTGCTGTCGCTGGAGTCCGGCGCGGCCCGGCTGACCCAGATCCGCGGCGTGGTGCCCTCGCCGGCCGACTTCCCGGCCAGTTGCCGGTTCGCGGACCGGTGCCCGATGGTCACCGACCTGTGCCGCAGCACCGCTCCCGAGCTGGTCGGTCGGCCCGCACGGCATCTGGTGGCGTGCCATCACCCGGCGGTCATCCTCGACCTTCCGGAGCCGCTGGAGAAGGAGGCACTGCGATGACGGAGAAGCTGCTCGAACTGTCGGGCGTGCACGTCGTCCACCGGGCCCGCTCCGGTGGTCTCTTCAGCAGGGACCGGGTCTACGCGCTGACCGGGGCCGATCTGACCATCGCGGCCGGAGAGACGGTCGGAGTGGTCGGGGAGTCCGGTTGTGGCAAGTCCACGCTGGCCAAGGTGCTGGTCGGCGTCCAGCAACCTACCGAGGGCACTGCTTCGTTCCGGGGCCACGACATCTGGTCGATGAAGCCGGCCGAACGTCGCGAGGCCATCGGCACCGGGACCGGGATGATCTTTCAGGATCCGTCGACCGCGCTGAACCGCCGGCTAGCCGTGCATCGCGTACTCCGTGACCCGCTCGACGTGCACCGGCGCAGCACTGTTGCCCAGCGCAACGAGCGGGTCCGGGAGCTGATGGCGTTGGTAGGACTGCCGCAGAGCGTCGCCGATGCCCTGCCCGGGCAGTTGTCCGGCGGCCAGCGGCAACGCGTCGCGATCGCCCGGGCACTCGCGCTGGAGCCGTCCTTGCTGGTCGCCGACGAGCCGACCAGTGCCCTTGACGTCTCGGTCCGGGCGCAGATCCTCAACCTGCTGCTGGACCTGAAGGAACGGCTCGGCCTGGCACTGGTGTTCGTCTCGCACGACATCCAGACCGTACGGCGGATGAGCGACCGCGTGATCACGATGTACCTCGGGCGGATCGTCGAACAGGCACCGGCCGGCGGGATCGCCCGGCAGGCCCGGCATCCCTACACCCGGGCGCTGTTCTCGGCGACACCCGGCCTGATCTCGCCGATCGACCCGATCCCGCTGGTCGGACCGGTACCGTCCGCGACCCGGCCGCCCAGCGGCTGCCCGTTCCGGACCCGGTGCTGGAAGGCGGACGACGCCTGCGCCGTTTCGATGCCCGACTTCGAGTCCGATGCCGCCGATCCGGCGCACCGGTTCCGCTGTTATCACCCCGTCGTCGAGCGGGAGTCCACCGATGACCTGATCACCCAAGCACTGGAGCGTTCATGACCTTGCCTGCCCGCCTGACCGGTGTCATCCCACCTGTCTGTACGCCGCTCACCCCGGACTACCAGGTGGACACCGCCTCGCTGGTCCGGCTGGTCGACCACCTGATCGACGGCGGCGTTAGCGGACTGTTCATCCTCGGCTCCACGTCCGAGGTGGCGTACCTGCCGGACGGGCACCGCCAGGTCGTGCTCGAGACGGTGGTGGCCCACGCGGCAGGTCGGCTGCCGGTGCTGGCGGGCGTCATCGACACGGCGACCCTGCGGGTGATCGATCACGTCCGCACGGCCGTCGCGGCCGGCGTCGACGGCATCGTGGTGACGGCGCCCTTCTACACCCGCACCCACCCGGCCGAGATCGACAAGCATTTCCGAATGGTCGCTGCGGCCGCGGGCTTGCCGGTCTTCGCCTACGACCTGCCGGTGTCGGTACACACCAAGCTCGGTGCCGACTTGCTGCTGCAGCTCGCGGCCGACGGCGTACTGGCGGGGCTGAAGGATTCCAGTGGTGACGAGGGTGGTCTGCGCAATGTCATCCTGCGGGCGCGCGACCGGGGCGACATCACCGACTTCAGCGTGCTCACCGGCTCCGAACTGACCGTCGACAATGCCCTGTGGATGGGAGCCGACGGAGTGGTTCCGGGCCTCGGCAATGTGGACCCACGGGGCTACGCCAAGCTCTTCGACCACGCGGTCGCCGGTGAGTGGGAGGAAGCCCGCACCGAGCAGGAACGGCTGCTGCGTCTGTTCGAACTGATCGGCGTAGGCGACCCGGCCCGGATGGGTATGAGCTCCTCCGCCCTCGGTGCCTTCAAGGCAGCACTGCAGTTGCGCGGGGTCATCCAGTACGGCGTGATGGCGCCACCCCAGATTCCACTGGATACAGACGAGATCGCTCAGGTCGAGAAGTTCCTCGTGGCAGCCGGCTTGCTCTGAGCAGGTGGGTGCCGGCGATGAGGAGCCAGATGGGTAGCGCGTAGGCGGTCATGCGCTCCGTTCCGCCGAGGCCGAGGCCGAGATCGTTTCCGCCGAGATGCAGCACTATGCCGATCAACCCGACGCCACCGAGCGCAGCGGCGTACCGGCGGGTGTTGTTGATCGGCTTGCTGCTCCGGAGGAATGCGGTCAGCAGCAGGGCGAGGTTGCCGCCGGCAAAAATCACGAACGCGCCGCCCAGCAGGTGCAGGTCTTCGTTGACGTCCGCTGGTGAGAGGCCGGCGACCATCCATCCACCACCCGTTGCCACCAGCAAGGAACGGATGGTGCGGGCCAGCGTCGTGCGTGGCCACGCGGCGTCGGTCAGCAGGACGCCGACGATGATCAGCGCGCCGCCGAGCGTCAGGGACATGTTCATCAGGCCGTGCAGTGGTGAACACACCGAACGGCCGTCCCACTCGCCGCACTGCACGTTGCCCAGATCGCTGATGTAGTTGTCCGCCCAGCTGTACGGCCCTTTCCAGGTGACCTGGACGACCAGCATGACGACGATGAACTGCCCGACCGCGGCGATCCAGGCGATGGCTCCGGCTCTGACTGACTGGTTCGGGTTCACCCGATCGACGCTAGTGAGCGGACGGTCGCCGGCCGATGGTGCTAACGCCCCATCAGGGGTAGCGCAAACGCCACCCTGCCGGTCAGCCGGACGGTTTGGTCAGCTGGGCCCTCTGCTGCTTGGCGATCTTGGTGACGAGCCCGGCGTCGGGGACCAGGGTGTCACCGATCTGGACGGTCTGCCGGACGGTGATCTCGGCGACCACGTTGCCGACCACGAAGCTGACCTGCGCGACGGCCTCGGACTGGTCCGAGACTCCCTTGGGGACCGTGCGTGCGTCGGACAACGCGTTGGGAACACCCAATACTGCGAACTGCTTGCTATGCGTCTCCTGGTTCCAGAAGCCTTGCCGCAGGTCGTTCGCCTTCTTCGGCGAGCCGGTCTTGAACAACTGCACGGTGAACCGCTTCTTCCGGTCCGGGCTGACGCGTGCCGCCTGGTACCCCTCGGCGAGATCCGCGTTCAGCAACAACGCGCGATCCTCGGCCGGTGCCGCCGACAGATTGTTCACAAACGACTCGAGCCCGAAGGCGCCGGTGAACTCCCGCGAGTCGTCCAGATACCCCGCCGGGACCACGACCAGCGAGCCCAGTCCGCTCTTCGGCGCAGCGGCAGAGGGCGCCACCGGAGCCTTCTGGCCGGCTGCCGCAGGGGTGGCGGCGGGGGCCATGGCACCTGCGTCACCACCGCAACCAGCGAGCACGACAGAGCCCAGCAGGGCAGCACTCACCACCAGTACAACGCCGGATCCGCTCCGCCTCACGCTTCCTCCGCAGGGTCCAGGAGCCACGATCGGATCAGACGAAAGTGAACACCAGACAAATTGTCCCTGGCAACGGGTTTCAAAAACGCCACTACACGGGTACGGCGCTACGCCGGGAACGGGTGGTTCGTGGGTGCGTAGGTGTGGGTGGTTCGCGGGTAGGTGTGGGTGGTTCGCGTCGCCGGGCTGCGTGAGTTTGCTAGTCGTGGTGAGGTGAGTGAAGGGCGCCTTTGGCGTCGCCTTCGGCGATCGAACGAGTTCGACCCTTGACACACCTCACCACGACCAGGGAAGGACGCAGCTACGCCCGGAGCCGCTGAGAAGAACGGCCACAATTCAGGGATTCCCTCGAGGGGTGCTGCCCAAGGGATTCGTCGGGCAGGCTGCCCGGGTGGTTCGCCGGTTCGGCCGCGCGGGCGGTTCGCCGGGAGCGGGGCTGGGGATTCCCTGGCCTGGCGACTGGTGCACCCCACCCCGGCGCCGGCCGTCGCGCTTGCGCCGGATCTGGACGGGGTTGACCACTGAGATTGTGGGTTGTCACCTGAGAATCTCGAGGGGCAACCCACAATCTCAGTGGTCAACCCCCCAAAATACGGCCCGGTCAGCGGCGATTGCCGGCGGGCGAGACCTCGCGCACCACCTAGCGGAACGCGCACACCACCAGGCGGACCAGCCGGTGAACCACCCGGCCGATAGCCGCCTGCTCGGCCGATACCGCCCTACAGACCGGCATCGGCCCAACGACCCGGCATCCACCCGGACGCGCCCACCGCCGATAGCGGGCTGTTCGACCGATAGCGCCCAGCAGACCGGCATCGGCCCCACAAACCGGCAGCCGGCGAGACCGCGCCACGGCTTGCGGCCCGGCCCCACCCGGACCTACAGAACCCACCGAAACCACCCCGGGAAACCGGTTACTGGACAGGGTTCCGCGAGTTCTGTAGGTCCGGATGGGGCCACTTCGGTAACCGGCGCCACCCGGGCCGCCGGAATCAGCGGGATCGCCGAACACCCCGCACGAACCACCCGGGCGGACGGGATCCCCTGAACGCAGCTCACACCTTCGCCCCGGAACCACCCGGGCGAACGGAATCCCCGGATGCAGCTCACACGTCAGCGCGGGATCCGCGTAGCTGCGTCCTTCCCTGGTCGACGTGGTGGGTGTCAAGGGTCGAAACTTGTTTCGAGCCCGAAGGGCCGCGAAGCGCCCTTGACACCCACCACCTCGGCTAGCACACTCCCGCAGCGGAGACCGCGCAACCACAGCACCAATGCACCGGGCGCAACCACAGCGCTCATCCACCGAGCGCAACCACGATCACCGACGGTTGGCTGGCGGAGAGACCGCGCAACCACAGCACCAATGCACCGGCTAATGGGCGGTGCTGATTGCCAGGAGGGTGGCGATTCGGCGGCGGGCGGCCTTGGGGTGGAGGGGTTCGCAGCCGGCGTCGAGGCAGCGGCGGACCACTCGGGGGTCGTCTTTCAGCAGCAGCAGGCCGCGGCGGAGCAGGGTCAGTGGTGGTTTGCGATGTTCTCTCAGATCGCGCTGGAAACGGCGTGCGAAGGTGACGAGACGGTGGTGCCGCACACAGATCGCGGCAGCCAGGAGACCGCGCGTCCGCAGGTCTCCCACGATCTGGTCGGCAAAGATGCCCTCGGCAATTACCAGGGGTGATCCTCCGGTGACGACCTGCCGATGTCCGGTCGTCCCGTCGGCCGCGATGTCGTAGATCGGCATGTCCGCCGACCCCGCCGTACAGAGTTGCTCGAGTGCGGCGACCGCGCGGCCGGCGTCCCACGAGCCCGGGGCGTCCCAGTCCACGATCCCGAGCGGCGAGCGCGGCATCGCCGCGTCGTCGCCGTCCCGGTAGAAGTCGTCCAGCCGCACCACCGGCAGCCCCACCACCTCGGCGAGATGAGACTTCCCCGCCCCTGACGGCCCCGCCAGCAAGATCACCCGAGCACTCACCCACCGCATTCTCCGTCATCCCCGTCCGAGCCCAGTCTTCAGCATCAGGTGCTCAGTTGAGCAACAGAGCGCTCTAGTGATGCGCGAAGTCTTGACACGCCCGGCTGTGCCCGGGTTCACTCGCCCTGTGAGCAGGGTGGTGCTCATATGAGCGTGTCCTGAGACCCCGACGGAGAAGGAGCAGCTCGTGCTGGAACAGGGGAAGCGACGGATCAGTCGGCGCCGGATCGGGGGCGTCGCTGTCGCGCTCCTCCTCGTGAGTGGGGTCGGCAGCTGCGCCGGCTGGGGTGGCGGTGCGGGCGGTGGCGGATCCGACAGCATCAACGTGCTGATGGTGAACAACCCGCAGATGGTGGACCTGCAGAAACTCACCGCGGACAACTTCACCAAGCAGACCGGGATCAGCGTCAACTACACCGTGCTGCCGGAGAACGACGTCCGGGACAAGATCAGCCAGGAGTTCTCCAGCCAGGCCGGCCAGTACGACGTGGCGTCGCTGAGCAACTTCGAGATCCCGATCTACGCGACCAGCAAGTGGATCGCGCCGCTGTCGGACTACATCGCGAAGGACCCGGCGTTCAACCAGGACGACGTGCTGAAGTCGATGACCACGTCGCTCAGCGGTGAGGACGGGAAGATCTACGGCGAACCGTTCTACGGCGAGTCGTCGTTCCTGATGTACCGCAAGGACGTGCTCGACGCGAAGGGCATCACGATGCCCGCCAAGCCGACCTGGCAGCAGGTCGCCGACATCGCGGCCCAGGTGGACAACGCCCAACCGGGGATGCGCGGCATCTGTCTGCGCGGCCAGCCCGGCTGGGGTCAGCTGTTCGCGCCGCTCACCACGGTGGTGAACACCTTCGGCGGCACCTGGTTCACGCAGGACTGGCAGCCGCAGGTGGACGCGCCGGAGTTCAAGGAAGCGACGAACTTCTACGTGAACCTGGTCCGCGAGCACGGCGAGCTCGGCGCACCGCAGGCCGGCTTCACCGAGTGCCTGAACAACCTGGTCCAGGGCAACGTGGCGATGTGGTACGACGCGACGTCGGCCGCCGGATCGCTGGAAGCACCGAACTCACCGGTGAAGGGGAAGATCGGGTACGCGCAGGCCCCCGTGGTCAAGACCGACAGCTCCGGCTGGCTCTACACCTGGTCCTGGAGCATCCAGGAGGCCAGCAAGAAGAAGGACAACGCCTGGAAGTTCATCTCCTGGGCGTCCAGCAAGGAGTACGAGGAACTGGTCGGCTCGCAACTCGGCTGGTCCCGGGTCCCGGCCGGCAAGCGGGCCTCGACGTACACCAACCCGCAGTACCTGAAGGAGGCGGCCGCGTTCGCGGGGCCGACCAAGCAGGCGATCGAGACCGCCGACCCGAAGGACCCCGGTGTGCAGCCACGGCCGGCGCTCGGGATCCAGTTCGTCGACATCCCGGAGTTCCCGGACCTCGGCACCCAGGTCAGTCAGGACGTGAGCTCGGCGATCGCCGGCCGGATGAGCGTCGACGAAGCACTGAAACGCGGGCAAGGGCTCGCCGACGACGTAGCTGAGCGCTATCGCTCAAGAGAAGCGAAGTGAGGGAGCGGTCATGACTGTCGAAGCCGAGACTCGCCCGGGTCGTCATAGCGCGCCTCCGCGCAGCCCGGAAGGCACGCTGATGCGCCGGACCGGCGACTGGGCCCGCCGGGCGCCGTTGCTGCCCGCGCTGATCTTCATGATCCTGGTGACCCAGTTGCCGTTCGTGGTCACCGTGATCGTGTCGTTCATGAACTGGAACGCCTACTACCCCGACGAGCGGAGCTTCGCCGGGATCGACAACTTCCGCCGCGTGCTCACCGATGCGAACACCCGGCAGGCGATCTGGGTGACGATCCTGCTGACCGCTGCGGTGGTGCTGATCAGCCTGCTGCTGGGGCTGGCGATCGCGCTCCTGCTGGACCGCAAGTTCCGCGGTCGCGGCATCGTCCGGACGATGATGATCACTCCGTTCCTGATCGTCCCGGTAGCTGCGGCTCTCTTGTGGAAGCACGCGCTCTACAACCCGGAGTACGGGCTCTTCAACGGTGTGCTGACGTGGATCTTCGGGGACAACGCGCCACAGCCCGACTGGATCAGCAATCAGCCTTTGTGGTCGGTGATCTTCGCGCTGGTCTGGCAGTGGACGCCGTTCATGATGCTGATCCTGCTGGCCGGGCTGCAGAGCCGCCCGCTGGACGTGATCGAGGCGGCGGGGATCGACGGCGCCAGTCAGTGGGACATCTTCCGGTACATGACGCTGCCGCACCTTCGGCAGTACCTGGAGCTCAGCGCGCTGCTCGGCGCGATCTATGTCGTGCAGAACTTCGACGCCGTCTTCACCATCACCTCCGGCGGCCTCGGGACGGCGAACCTGCCGTACACGATCTACCAGACCTTCTACACCGCACACGACTACGGACGGGCCTCCGCGGCCGGCGTGATCGTCGTGATCGGCACGATCATCATCGCGACGCTGGCACTGCGCTCGGTGTCCACGCTGTTCAAGGAGGAGGGACGATGACTGGCCAGGTGATGATGGTGACCGGCCGCCAGCGGCGCGGCGGCGGGTGGGCCCTGTCGGGGCTGGCCTGGGTCGTGGGTCTGCTGTTCGTGCTCCCGGTGCTGTGGATGGCGCTGACCTCGTTCCATGCCGAGGAGGACGCGGCGAAGAACCCGCCGGACCTGGCGGCGCCGCTGACCCTCGACGGTTACCGTTCGTTCTTCGACACCGGTCCTTGGCCGTCGATCGCGAACTCGCTCACCGCGAGCATCCTGTCCACCGCGTTGGTGATCCTGCTCGCCTTCCCGGCCGCGTACGCGCTGTCCATCAAGCCGGTGAAGAAGTGGACGGACGTCCTGTTCTTCTTCCTGTCCACCAAGATGCTGCCGGTGGTCGCGGGTCTGCTGCCGATCTACCTGTTCGCACAGACCGTCGGGCTGCTCGACAACATCTGGCTGCTGATCATCCTCTACACCTCGATGAACCTGCCGATCGCGGTCTGG
>NZ_DASRXP010000083.1:0-4242 GCF_035687465.1 Kribbella sp. | reverse complement strand
TCCATGCTGCCGGTCGACAGTCGGTGTCCTGCCACGTTGATGACGTCGTCCGTCCGGCCCATCACGAAGATGTAGCCGTCGGCATCGATATAGCCGGAATCACCGGTCAGGTAGAACCCGTCGTACCGGCTCAGGTAGTTGTCGATGTACCGCTGATCGTCACCCCAGAGGGTCGGCAGCGCGCCCGGAGGAAGCGGCAGCTTGATCGCGATCGCCCCCTCCTCCCCCGGAGGCAACGGCAGCCCCTCGGCATCGAGGATCTGGACGTTCCATCCCGGCAGCGGGACGGTCGCGGAACCAGGCTTGATCGGTAGCGGTTCGAGACCGCGGGGATTGGCCACGATGGGCCAGCCGGTCTCCGTTTGCCACCAGTGGTCGACGACCAGTACTCCGAGCTTGTCGTGGGCCCAGTGATACGTCTCGGGGTCGAGGCGTTCGCCGGCGAGGAAGAGCGTGCGGAAGTCACCGAGGTCGTACTTCGCCAGCTCGAGTCCGTCCGGATCGACCTTCTTGATCGCCCGGAGTGCCGTGGGAGCCGTGAAGAGCGCTCTCGCGTGATGCTCGGAGATCACCCGCCAGAACGCACCCGCGTCCGGCGTACCGACTGGCTTGCCCTCGTAGAGGACGGTGGTGGCGCCGACCAGGAGCGGCGCATAGACGATGTAGGAGTGGCCGACGACCCAGCCGACGTCGGAGGCGGTCCACCAGACGTCGCCGGGCCCGATGTCGTAGACCGCTCTCATCGACCAGGCCAGCGCCACCGCGTGACCGCCGTTGTCCCGTACGACGCCCTTCGGTCGGCCCGTCGTCCCGGAGGTGTAGAGCACATACAGCGGATCGGTCGCGGCCACCGGCACCGGCTCGGCCGGAGCAGCGGAGCCGGCCGAGATCACCGTTTCCCAGTCGAGATCGCGCTCTCCGAGTTTCCCGGGTGCGTTCTCGCGCTGCAGCACGATCGTGTGGTCCGGCTGGTGCGCGGCCAGGGTGAGCGCGGACTCGATGATCGGCAGGTACTCGACCACCCGGGTCGGTTCGATCCCGCAAGAGGCGGCCACGATCACCTTCGGCGTCGCGTCGTCGATCCGCGCCGCCAGCTCCTTCGGCGCGAACCCGCCGAACACGACCGAGTGGATCGCGCCGAGCCGCGCGCAGGCCAGCATCGTGATCACGGCCTCAGGCACCATCGGCATGTACACGATCACGCGATCGCCCTTGCCGACTCCCAGCGACCTCAACCCGCCCGCGAACACCGCGACCTCGTCCCGCAGCTCGCGGTAGGAGTAGGTGCGCGAGGTCCCGGTCACCGGTGAGTCGTAGATCAGCGCGATGCGATCGCCGTCGCCCGCCTCGACGTGCCGGTCGAGCGCGTTGTACGCCGTGTTCAGCTCGCCGTCCGGGAACCACCGGTAGAGCGGCGCGGCCGAATCGTCCAGCGCCCGGGTCGGCGGCCGGGTCCACGAGATCGCGGCAGCAGCCTCCAGCCAGAAACCCTCCGGATCCGCCAGACTGCGGCGATAACTCTCGTCGTACGCGCCCATCCGCTCGCCTCCATCAGCCAGTCGCAGTCTTGCCTATCATCGACACCGATGACAGGGCATCGACACCGATGACAGGGCACCGACACCGATGACAGGGCCATGGCAGGGTTGGAGACATGACCGTGACTCGTGAGGACATTCAGGCAGCCGCTCGACGGATCGGAGGCCGGGTACGCCGGACGCCGGTGCTGCAGGTGGCGCCCACGCTCACGTTCAAACTCGAACTGCTGCAGCACGTCGGCTCCTTCAAGCCGCGGGGTGCGTTCAACCGGCTGCTGTCGGCCAAGGAGCAAGGCACTCTCACCGGCCAGGGTGTGGTCGCTGCGTCCGGTGGGAACGCGGGTCTGGCCGCTGCCTACGCGGCCCGCGAACTCGGCGTACCGGCTCGGATCTTCGTGCCGGAGAGCGCTCCCGCGCCGAAGGTGAAGCGGCTGAAGACACTCGACGCCGATGTCGTCCAGGTCGGCAGCGAGTACGCCGAGGCCTACGCGGCCGCCGTGGTCGCGTGTGAGGAATCGGGAGCGCTGCTGGTGCATGCGTACGACCAGCCTGAGGTCGTTGCCGGGCAAGGGACTCTTGGGCTCGAGTTGCTCAAGCAGGTCGACGGCTTCGACACCGTGCTGGTCGCGGTCGGTGGAGGTGGTCTGATCGCCGGCATCGCGACCGCGATCGGTGATCGTGCCCAGGTGATCGGGGTCGAGCCGGAGTTGGCGCCGACGCTGCACCGGGCGCTCGAGGACGGGCAACCGGTCGACGTCCAGGTGGGCGGTCTGGCTGCGGACTCGCTCGGGGCGCGGCGGCTCGGGAGCCTGGCGTTCGAGGCGGTCCGGGCGAACAACGTCCGGTCGGTGCTGGTGGACGAGGACGCGATCGTTGCCGCTCGCAACCAGCTGTGGCACGAGTACCACCTGGCGGTCGAGCACGGTGCCGCGGTTACGCAGGCAGCCCTGCTGAGCGGCGCCTACCGGCCGGGCGCCGACGAACGAGTCCTGGTGGTCGTGTGCGGCGCCAACACAGACCCCTCAACTCTGGACTAGAGATCAGACGGTGCGGGCGGGGGTTTTGCGGGAGTCGTCGGCGAGGACCCAGGCTGCGATGACGCCGGCGATGGCGCCGAAGAGGTGGCCCTGCCAGGAGATGCCGTCCTGGGGTAGCAGGCCGCCGAGGAGAGCGCTCCCCCAGACGAGAACCACGACCACGCCGATCAGGACCTGGCTGATCCGGCGGTTGAAGATGCCCCGGGCGATCAGGTACGCGGCGTACCCGAAGACCAGGCCGCTCGCGCCGATCGTCACGGTATGTGGCGGCGAGACGAGCCAGGTGCCGAAGCCGCCGAGCACGGTGACCAGGGCGGTGACGGAGAACAGCCGCTTCGCGCCGCTGACCGCGATCAGCAGGCCGAGGGTGACCAGCGGGAGCGTGTTCGAGATCAGGTGGCCGAACCCGAGGTGCAGGAACGGCGCGGTGATGATGCCGACCAGGCCGTCCGGTTCCCGGGCGATGATCCCGTACTGGTCGAGCTCACCGTTGAGCGCGGTGTCGACGATCTCACTGACCCACATCAGTCCGACCAGCGCGATCAGCAGCTTGATGCCACTGCCGATCCGCGCGCGGTCGACGACGCTGCTGGTCCGCCGGGCGGGACTCGGGTAACTCATGCACCAACGATGCCCGATCAACCCAAACCGGTCCTGTCCACCGAGCGTTTCGCCGTCGGCCGGGTCGCGGGGTGAGACGCCGGTAGAGGTGTGACACCGACGTATGTCACGATGAGCGACTTGCGGGTTGCTGTGCGCTACAGCTGGTGATCCGCGCTTTCTGAGCCGTCCGTCCACGACCCAGACTCCGGAGGATCGATCACGTATGCCGCTTGCCGTCTACATTCTGGGACTGGCGATCTTCGCCCAGGGAACCTCCGAGTTGATGCTCGCGGGCCTGCTCCCCGAACTGGCCGGCGACCTCGGCGTGTCCATCCCGGACGCCGGACTGCTGATCTCCGCCTTCGCCGTCGGCATGCTGATCGGAGCCCCGGTGCTCGCGGTCGTCACGCTGCGCTGGCCACGCCGTACCGCGCTGCTGGTGTTCCTGGCGATCTTCGCGGTCACCCACGTCGCGGGAGCGCTCACCCCGAACTACACGGTCCTGCTCATCACCCGGGTGGTCGGAGCCTTCGTGTACGCCGGGTTCTGGGCGGTCGCGGCTGTCACGGCAGTCGGGCTCGTGCAACCGAACAACCGGGCGAAGGCGATGAGCGTCGTCGCCGGCGGTCTCACCATCGCCACCATCATCGGTCTGCCGGTCGGCACCGTGATCGGCCAGAACCTCGGCTGGCGGGCCGCGTTCTGGGCGGTGGCGGCGATGTCTGTGCTCGCGATGGCCGGCGTGATCTCGACGATTCCCGGCGGGCGGCCGGACCCGGAGAGCGCTCCCCAGCTCAGGAACGAACTGCGGGCGATGGGCAACCCACGGTTGTGGTTGTCCTATGCGACCACCGCGCTGATCACTGCCGCGATCCTGGTGATCTTCAGCTACCTCGCTCCCCTGCTGACCGAAAGCACCGGGCTGCCCTCCGAGGCGGTCCCCGGCGTCCTGGCCCTGTACGGCGTGGGGTCGCTGATCGGGATCACCATCGGTGGGCGGACCGCAGACGCCACGCCGTTCCGCACGTTGTTCGTCGGGATCGCCGGGGTGAGCGCTCTCTCGG
>NZ_DASRXP010000082.1:0-6045 GCF_035687465.1 Kribbella sp. | reverse complement strand
GTTGAACATCCACTCGTTGCGCGGGTGGTTGACCCGGGCAACGGTCCGCGGGACGCCGAACTCGGTCTTGGCCAGCAGCGACATCACCAGGTTGACCTTGTCGTCACCGGTGGAGGCGATCGCGACCTGGCAGCGCTGCAGGGCCGCCTCCTCCAGGGAGGACAGCTCGCAGGCGTCCGCCAGCAGCCACTCGGCGCGCGGTACGGACTCCGCCTTGATCGCCCGCGGGTCCTTGTCGATCAGCAGGACCTCGTGGCCGTTCTCCAGCAGTTCGGCGGCGATCGATCGCCCGACGTTCCCGGCGCCGGCGATGGCTACCCGCATCACAGCTCCTCAGGCTTGGCGTCGAGCTGTGACTCGATCGCCGCGGCGTCGCGCTCCAGCATGACCACGTGCACGAGATCGCCCTCCTGGATGACGGTGTCCGTCTTCGGCAGGATGCCCTCGCCGAGCCGGGTGAGGAACGCGACCTTCGCGCCGGTGGCCTTCTCGATGTCCAGCGCCTGCCGGCCGACCCAGCCGGAGTGCACGTGCACCTCGGCCAGCCGGACCGTGCCCGACGGATCGCGCCACTCGGGCTCCGAACCGCTGGGCAGCAACCGCCGGATCATCTGATCGACGGTCCACCTCACCGTGCCGACGGTGGGGATGCCGAGCCGCTGGTAGACCTCGGCGCGGCCCGGGTCGTAGATTCTCGCGACGACGTTCTCGACGCCGAAGTTCTCCCGCGCCACCCGGGCGGCCAGGATGTTGGAGTTGTCGCCGTTGGAGACCGCGGCGAACGCCTCGGCGTCCTCGATGCCGGCCTCGATCAGGATCTCCCGGTCGAAGCCCATCCCGGTGATGGTGCGGCCGGAGAAGTTGGGGCTGAGGCGGCGGAACGAGTCGGCCGACTGGTCGATGATCGCGACCGTATGGCCGCGTTTCTCCAGCGTTCGGGCGAGCGTCGACCCGACGCGGCCGCAGCCCATGATGACGACGTGCACTCCGAGATCACTCCTTGCCCCTCACAGGGCCGCTGGCATCGGTTCGGCAGGGATAGACGCTACACCGGACCTACCGTCCCTCTAACATCACCGGTGTGACCCCCGCTCTAGGCGACATCGGCAAACGCATCCTCATCGGACGCAAGCTGCGCAGTACGCAGCTCGGCGAGACGCTGCTTCCGAAGAAGATCGCGCTCCCCGTGTTCGCCAGTGACGCTCTGTCGTCCGTCGCCTACGCGCCCGACGAGATCTTCCTGACCCTTTCGATCGCCGGCCTGGCGGCCTACTCGTTCTCCTGGAAGATCGGCCTGCTGGTCGCCTTCGTGATGCTGATCGTGGTCGCTTCCTACCGCCAGAACGTGCACGCCTACCCCTCCGGTGGTGGCGACTACGAAGTGGCCACGGTCAACATCGGGCCGACCGCGGGACTGACCGTCGCGAGCGCGCTGATGGTCGACTACGTCCTGACCGTCGCGGTGTCGATCTCCTCCGGGGTCCAGAACGCGAAGTCCGCCCTCCCGTTCCTGGCGGGGCACGAGGTCCCGCTGGGCGTCGGCCTGGTCCTGGTCCTGACGGCGTTGAACCTGCGCGGGGTGCGGGAATCCGGTGCGCTGTTCGCGATCCCGACGTACATCTTCATGGCCTCGATCATCGGGATGGCGATCTGGGGGCTGGTCCGGCTCAGCGCGGGGAATCTGCCGCTGGCCGAGAGCGCCGGCTTCGAGGTGCGGCCGGAGCCGGGGCACGAGGTGTTCAGCGGGTTCGCCGCGGCCTTCCTGCTGGCCCGGGCGTTCTCGTCCGGCTGTGCGGCCCTGACCGGCGTCGAGGCGATCAGCAACGGAGTTCCGGCCTTCCGCAAGCCGAAGAGCAAGAACGCGGCGACCACACTGCTGCTGCTCGGCACCATCGCGGTGACGATGCTGATGAGCATCCTGTTCCTGGCCGACAAGATCAGGCTCCGGTTCGCGGAGAATCCCGCCCACCAGTTGCTCCGTAACGGTGAACCGGTGGGGGACGGCTACACCCAGAAAACGGTGATCGCCCAGATCGGCGACTCGGTCTTCTCCAACTTCTCGCCCGGCTTCTACCTGGTGATCGGCGCGACCATGCTGATCCTGGTGCTGGCGGCGAACACCGCGTTCAACGGGTTCCCGGTGCTGGCCTCGATCCTGGCCAAGGACGGCTTCCTGCCGCGGCAGTTGCACACCCGGGGCGACCGGCTCGCCTACAGCAACGGCATCATCCTGCTGGCCCTGTGCGCGGTGCTGCTGATCATCGCGTTCGACGCCGAGGTGACCAAGCTGATCCAGCTGTACATCGTCGGGGTGTTCGTCTCGTTCACGCTCAGCCAGTTCGGCATGATCCGGCACTGGACCCGGCACCTGAAGACCGAGACCGACGGTGCCGTACGGCGCAAGATGTACCGGTCCCGCACCATCAACGCCATCGGCCTGACCCTGACCGGCACCGTGCTGGTGATCGTGCTGGTCACCAAGTTCACCCACGGCGCCTACATCGCGATCATCGCGATGGCGTTGCTGTTCCTGCTGATGAAGGGCATCCGGCGGCACTACGACACCGTCGGCCGGGAGATGGCCGTCGACGAGAGCGACAAGGTCAGCCTGCCGGCCCGGGTGCACGCGATCGTGCTGGTCTCCAAGCTCCACAAGCCGACACTGCGTGCGCTTGCCTTCGCAAAGGCGGCCCGGCCGTACATGCTCGAGGCTGTCACGGTCGATGTCGATAGGGACGAGTCGGAGGCGCTGCAGGCCGAATGGGATCGCCGAGACATCCCGGTGCCGCTGAAGCGCCTGGCCTCGCCGTACCGGGAGATCACCCGGCCGATCCTGCAGTACGTGCGCGACATCCGGCGGCAGTCGCCGCGGGATGTGGTGATGGTCTACATCCCGGAGTACGTGGTCGGGCACTGGTGGGAGCACATCCTCCACAACCAGAGCGCGCTGCGGCTCAAGGGCCGGCTCTTGTTCACACCTGGTGTGATGGTTACGTCCGTTCCTTACCAGCTGATCTCGTCCCAGGCGGCTGAGGAGCGGCAGGACCGTGAAGAGCGAGTCGCCGGCCAAGTTCGCCGGGGCGCGCGCAAGAGCTCAGGAGACAGGTGACGGAAGAAGAGATCGTCGGGGCGGTCGTCGAGCTGGAGGTGGGCCCGGTGGCGCACGGCGGGCACTGTGTCGCGCGCCATGACGGCCAGGTCGTGTTCGTCCGGCACGCGTTGCCCGGCGAGGTCGTCCGGGCTCGGGTGACCGAGCAGACCACGAAGTACCTGCGCGCCGACGCGATCGAGATCCTGACCGCGTCGCCGCAGCGGATCGAACCACCCTGCCCGTACGCCGGACCCGGGCGCTGCGGTGGTTGCGACTTCCAGCACGCCAACATCGTCGAGCAGCGCCGGCTGAAGGCGACCGTGGTGTCGGACACGCTGCGGCGGATCGGCGGCATCGAGCGCAACATCACGATGGAGTCGCCCGGCGACGACGGCCTCGGCTGGCGGACCAGGATGCGGTACTCCGTGGTCGACGGCCGGCCTGGCATGTTCGCGCACCGCTCACACGACCTGATCCCGATCGACCAGTGTCTGATCGCGCATCCGGATACCCCGGCAGTGCTCGACCAGCGATGGCCGGAGGCGTCCTCGGTCCAGGCGGTGGTGTCGTCCGAGGGGAAGACGGCCGTGCTGACCGACGACAACTCGGCCGGACGCGTGGTCGAGGTGGTTCGGGACCGGCGCTTCCGGGTCGAGGCGGGCGGGTTCTGGCAGGTGCATCCCGCTGCTCCGTCGATGCTGGTGGATGCGGTTCTCGCGGGGCTGGAACCAGCCGAGGGCGAGACCGCATTGGATCTGTACTCGGGGGTCGGGCTGTTCGCGGCGTTCCTGGCTGAGGCCGGGTGCGCGGTACTGGCTGTCGAGGGGGACCGGGACGCAGTACGGAACGCGCGGCGCAACCTGCACGACCTGCCGGCCGTGACGTTGGAGCAGGGGGACGTCGACAAGGTCCTGAACAACGCGGCGGGGCAGGGGCTGGAGTCGGTCGATCTGGTGGTGCTGGATCCGCCGCGCACCGGCGCGGGCAAGGCCGTCGTACGGCGGATCGCCGCCCTCACACCCCGGCGGATCGCGTACGTCGCCTGTGACCCGGCGGCGCTCGCGCGGGATCTGAAGACGTTCGGCGGGCTCGGGTACGGCGTGAGCTCGTTGCGGGCGTTCGATTTGTTCGGGATGACACATCACATAGAGTGCGTGGCTGTGCTCGAACCGCGACAGTAGTTAGTCTTTGCCGACTCAGGTACCTTTCGCTGAACTGGCACGTTGCCTGGAAACCGGCACAAGCAGGAGATCTCTCATGCCGCTCGTCGATCTGGACGACCCCGAGGAGCTACGCGCCCGCTGGAGCGCGCTCGCTGCGGTCGCCCACGCCACCGGCTTCGACCGCCGCTGGTACGCCGACGAGCAGGGCTGGTACCACCAGGACGAGACCGGATCCGACCTGCGGATGCTCCGGCTGGACCGCGAGCGGTCGGTGTTGTTCGGGTTCCACACCCAGCACAGCCAGACGGGTGGGGCCGACCTGCTGGCGGGGTCGCCGGACTGGATCGGGCAGCCGGAGGTCAGGCGGCGGATGGCCGCGGGGCAACTCGGGTTCGTCTATGGGAGCTTCAACGGGACGTGGGCGCGGGCAGGTTATCCGGGCGATCCGTGGCAGCCGGCTGACGACGGGTTCGCGGGGATCGGGACGTGGTTGACGTCCGACGAGGAAGCAGCCCGCGAGCTGATCGAGTGGGCGGCGGAGTGGGCCGACTACCTCGGCGGACTGGACGAACTGCTGCCGGTGGGGGTCGGGCTGATCCGGGCGCGAGAGCTCACGCCGGAACTGCTGCTCGACTTCTTCGACCGGCTGGGCATCGCGGCCAACTCACCCCGCCACCCAGACCTCCGCGCGGCACTGCTCGCCTCAGAATCGTTCAGAACCATCCCCGGCGAAGCATCCCCCGCAGCAGTCACCCACGCCCCGCCCACGTCCTCCACACCCACTCCCTCGGCGCCTGCCACCTACGCCCCTGGCACCTCCGGGCCTGGCGCCTCCGCGCCTCCTGTTGCGTCTGCGGCACCGGCTTCGTCCGCACCTGCTCCGTCCGCGCCCGCGGCGCCGGCTCCGTTCACACCTGCTCTGGCCGCGCCGGCGGCACCCGCGCCGGCTGCACCTAGCCAGGCCGCGCTTGGGACCCCTCCGGTTGACGAGTATTTGGACGATCTGGAGGACGAGGAAGAGTCGTTCATCGTGCCGCCGGGCGTCAGCCCGTTCACCGGGCAGCCGATCGACGAGGGCCCCCACCAGATCATCGGTGCTCCCTCCGAACCCGATGAGCCGTTCACGGAGGAGATCCCGGTCGCGTCGGAGTCGCCCTTTGCTCCGGAGCCGCCGTTCCCGGCTGAGCCGCCGCTGCGCCCGGATTCACCATTCGCTCCGGAGCCGCCGTACACGCCCGAGCCCGAACCACTACCCGAGCCGGAACCCGACCAGCCCGCCCAGCCTTCGCAGGACGGGTACGGCGTCACCGCCCGCAAACAGCGCCGCTTCGGCCGCAAGAAAAAGCGAGACGATGAGAACGCCTCCCTCGCAGGCCTAGGCCTGGTGAACCCCGACCCTGACGACCAACCGGGGTACGAGGGTCCAGCGCAGCCCGCGTACGAGGCTCAGGGCTACGCCCAGACCGGGTATGACGAGCCGGGAGTTGACCAGCGTGGGTATGAGCAGGGTCAGTACGAGCAGGAGCCGGTGTACGGGCAGCAGTCGTTGCCGTCGGCCGAGCCGCCGAGGGTCGGCGGAGGTGTCGACGAGGGCGAGGACTTCTACGCCAGCCTCTTCGCCGACGCCCCCGCAGCCGCGACCTACACCCCGGACGTAGAGACGGACCAGGTCTGGACCGAAGACCCACCCGAAGCCCCCTGGTCCGCCGACGACGCCACCAGCGAATTCGCCGCCTACACCGAAGACCCCACCCCCGACCAGCCCGCCGCCCCGACCTACGCCCAGGACCC
>NZ_DASRXP010000081.1:0-3824 GCF_035687465.1 Kribbella sp. | reverse complement strand
GCTCGTACGAATGGCAGGGCTGGAACCCGGACACCAACCGGGCGACGTACACGCCGGCCGCACAGCATCCGCAGGTGATCAACCAGGATTACCTGACCAGCTGGAACAACAAGCAGGCACCGGGGTTCTCGGCATCGGACGGCCAGTTCGGCTACAACTCTGTGTATCGCAGCCAGCCGCTCGATGACCGGATCAAGGCCGTGATCGGCTCCGGCCAGAAGTTCACTCGCGGCAAGCTGGTCGAGGCAATGGAGAGCGCCGCCACCGTGGATCTGCGGGCGGATCAGGTGCTGCCGTACCTGCTCCGGGTGCTGAAGAGCGCGCCGATCACCAACCCGGCGGTTGCCGACGCGGTGGCGAAGTTGCAGGCCTGGCAGGCATCCGGCAGTCATCGCAAGACGCCGAGTGAGGCTGTGAAGACCTACGACCATGCCGAGGCGATCCGCATCCTGGATGCCTGGTGGCCGTTGCTGGTCAAGGCCGAATTCCAGAGCGGCCTCGGCTCCGACCTGTACGACGCACTCGTGCACACCCAGAAGATCGACGAACGACCGAGTGCGCAGGGATCCGCCTTCCAGACCGGCTGGTGGGGCTTCGTCCAGCGTGATCTGCGCAAAGTGCTCGGCGATCCGGTGAAGACGCCGCAGCCTGTCACGTTCTGCGGAGGTGGAGCACTCGCCGCGTGTCGGACCGTGCTCGGCGACTCTCTCGGCGCGGCCCTGCAGGTGCCTGCGGCAACCACTTATCCGGCGGCTGGTGGTTGTGCGGCGGGCGACCAGTTCTGTGCGGACCAGATCGTGCACCAGCCGATGGGTGGCATCACCCAGGATCGGATGGCTTGGGTCAACCGCCCGACGTACCAGCAGGTGGTCGAGTTCCCGGCCCGCCGGGGTGATGACGTCAGCAACCAGGCTGTCGGCAAGACGGCGACGGCGAGCAGCCACGAGACCGGGGTGTTCAACTCGCCGCCGGCCAATGCCGTCGATGGGAATCTCGGGAGCCGGTGGGCGAGTAACTGGTCGGATCCGCAGTGGCTGAAGGTGGACCTCGGCAGTGAGCAGGCGGTCGGCCGGGTGGTGCTGCAGTGGGAGGCCGCGTACGGCAAGGCGTACAAGGTCGAAGTGTCCCGGGACAACGTGAACTGGCAGCAGGTATTCGCCACCAGCAATGGGAACGGCGGTGAGGACGTGGCCCGGTTCAGCCCGGTCCAGGCGCGCTATGTACGGATCACGGGGACGCAGCGGGCGACGTCGTACGGGTACTCGCTCTACGAGTTCCAGGTTTACCGCCAATGACGGCCGATTGGCTGGGAAGATGGCGGCATGAGCCAGAACTACCCCCCGAACCCGAACCAGCCGCCGTACCCGCCGCAGGGGTATCAGCAGGGGCCGCCACCCGGCTATGCGCCGCCGCCGCACGTTGCGCCGCAGGGCTCGCCGTACCCGGTGCTGGTCTCGACGATGAACGATCTGCCCGGCTACACCGCCGAGACGGTGTTCGGCGAGGTGTTCGGGCTGACCGTGCGGAGCCGCGACTTCGGCTCGAACTTCACCGCCAGTTTCCGGTCGCTGGGTGGCGGCGAGGTGCCGGAGTACACCCAGATGCTGGCCGAGTCGCGGCACGTCGCGGTGATGCGGATGTGCCAGATGGCTCAGCAGATGGGGGCGAACGCGATCCTGGCGATGCGCTTCGACTGCAACGAGATCGCCCAGACGATGAGCGAGGTGGCCGCCTACGGCACCGCGGTGATCGTACGCAAGGCGCCAACGAGTGACCCTGACTGAGGATGATGCGAATGACAGTTGATTTTGGTCCCGACTTCCGCTGGGGGGTCTCGACGTCGGCGTACCAGATCGAAGGGGCCGTGACCGAGGGCGGCCGCGGTCCTTCGACCTGGGACACGTTCTGCGCCGAGCCGGGCCGGATCCTCAACGGGGACACCGGAGCCGTTGCCTGCGACCACTATCACCGGTACGCCGAGGACGTCGCGCTGATGCGGGACCTCGGGGTCGACACGTACCGGTTCTCCTTCGCCTGGCCGCGGATCCAGCCGGACGGCCGGGGCAGCGGGAACGCCGAGGGGCTTGCCTTCTACGACCGGTTGATCGACGAACTGCTTGCCGCCGGCATCCAGCCCGCGCCGACCTTGTTCCACTGGGACACGCCGCAGCCGCTGGAAGACGCCGGCGGCTGGATGGAACGCGACATCACCGAGCGGTTCGCGGACTATGCAGCGATCCTGGCGGAGCGGTTCGCCGATCGGGTGCCGCTGTGGATGACGATCAACGAGCCGATGGTGATCACGCTGCTCGGGTACGCCGTCGGTGGTCACGCGCCGGGCAAGCAGCTCGGGTTCGACGCCTTGCCTGTCGCCCACCACCAACTGCTCGCGCACGGTCGCGCGGTCCAGGCGCTCCGGGCTGGTGGGGCTGCCAGCGTTGGGATCGCGAGCAATCACGCGCCGACCTGGCCGGCCAGCGACAGCGCCGAAGACCAGCAGGCGGCCGGTCTCTACGACAACCTGATCAACTGGCTCTTCGCCGATCCCGTGCTGCTCGGCCGCTATCCCGAGGGCTTCGGCGAGGCCATGCCCGGTCCGGTCGCCGAGGATCTCGCGGTGATCTCGACGCCGCTGGACTGGTTCGGCCTCAACCACTACGCGCCCGTCCGGGTCGGCGCGCCGACTGGCGATCCCGACACGGCGGCGACCGACGGTATCCCGATGCCCGCGGGGCTGCCGTTCGAACCGCGCGCCATGGACGACTATCCGAAGACGGACTTCGGCTGGCCGATCGTCCCCGAGGCGTTCGGGGAGATCCTGCGCACCCTCAAGGCCCGGTACGGCGACAAGCTGCCGCCGATCTACATCACCGAGAACGGTTGCGCGATCAACGACGGTCCAGCCGACGGAGTGGTCGCTGACCAGCGCCGGATCGACTACCTCGACGGCTACCTGCGCGAACTCAAGAAGGCGATCGACGACGGGGTGGACGTCCGTGGCTACTTCCAATGGTCCCTGCTGGACAACTTCGAGTGGTCCGTCGGGTACGCGCAGCGCTTCGGCCTGATCCACGTCGACTTCGAAACCCAGGTCCGCACGCCCAAAGCGTCCTACCACTGGTACCGCAACCTAATCACCCAAAACCGCAAGAGCTAGGCCCGCAAATGACGACCGAGTCGGCCCCGCCGCCGGCTTCCGCTCAAGCACTTGCTGAGCCTGTGGTGGGGGTGCGGGGCCGGTGGACCGCGGCTGTGGTGCTGGCGAATGTCGGGGTGTTCGCTGCCTGGCTCGGGCCGATTCAGGTGTTGCTTGCGAAGCAGTCGGATACGGTTGCGCCTGGCAACAAAGAGTTCGTCTACGGCCTGATCACCGGAGTCGGCGCCGCCGTGTCCGTGATCGCGAACCCCTTGTTCGGTGCGATTTCCGACCGAACGCTGTCGCGTTTCGGTCGCCGGGTGCCGTGGGTGCTGGCCGGTGCGGTCGGAGGTGCGATCGGTCTGCTGGTGCTCGCAGGCGCCGGCACGGTCGCCTGGATGCTGCTCGGTTGGTGCCTGATGCAGCTGTTCGGCAACATGTTGCTGGCGGCAATCACAGCGGCTGTTCCAGACCGGGTCCCCAAGCTGCAGCGGGGTTTCGTCGGGGGTTGGGTCGCGATGTCCCAGACCCTCGGCGCACTGGTGGGGGTGGGATTGGCCGCCGCCGTCGGAGGGGTCGGCGCCGGCTATCTCGCTTGCGCCGCGTTCCTGCTGGTGTCGGTGGTGCCCTATCTACTCGGCAGCGGCGACCAGAGGCTGACCGAGCGGCCGGTGCTGGTGTGGCGGCA
>NZ_DASRXP010000080.1:0-2579 GCF_035687465.1 Kribbella sp. | reverse complement strand
GGTTGGTGAAACCCTCCGCCCGGGCCGCGTCGACACACGAGGTCAGGATCGCCCGGCCGAGGCCGCGGCGGGTCCAGTCGGCGCGGACGAACATCGCCCGGATTCGGGCCGGTTCGGTCGCCGGGTCGAGCAGTCTGTCGTCGGCGCCCGCGGCTGTCCCGTTGAAGAGTTTGTTCCGCCGGCTCCAGCCGCCGCAGGCCACGATCTCGCCGCCGGCCTCGTGGACGTAGTACGTGCCGTCCTCGATCAGAGCCAGGTCCAGGGCGGCGATGTGGACGGCTGCGCTCGCCACCTGCCGCTCGTCGTAGTACGCCGGGAACAGGTCGAGCACCGAAGCCCGCATCAGGTCGGCCACCCCGGGTGCGTCGGACGGCACGGCTAGGCGCTGAGGAGGAATCACCCGGCCAGGCTATTTCAGCCGCGGGGCGCGTACATGATCAGCCCCACGCCGATGAGACAAACAGCCGCACCGGACAGATCCCACCGGTCCGGGCCGAACCCGTCCAGCACCACGCCCCACGCGAGTGAGCCCGCCACGAAGATCCCGCCGTACGCGGCGAGGATGCGGCCGAAGTTCGGGTCGGGCTGCAGGGTCGCGACGAACCCGTAGGCGCCCAGGGCAAGGATCCCGCCGAGCACCCAGAGCACCCCGCGGTGCTCCCGAATCCCTTGCCAGATCAGCCAGGCCCCGCCGATCTCCGCCACTGCCGCCACGCCGAACAGGCCTATCGACCGTAAAGCCGTCATACCCACGACGCTATCCCGGAAGAGCCGGCATCCAGCCGCGGGAGTGGGGAGCTAGGTGGTGATCCTTCCGTGGGGTGAAATGGGCCGGCGGGTTCCGGACATGTGAGGGGTATGACGCAGACACCGATCAGGGCCCGGCCCGGGCCAGTGAGCGAGGCAGTCGTGCACGACCCGCCGGATCCACGCCGGGACAGGTTCGAAGAGTTCTTCGAGGCGAACCGCGACGCCGTGCTCGGGTACCTCCTCCGCCGGACGGGGAGCAGCCATGACGCGGCCGATCTGCTCGCCGACACCTTCCTGATCGCCTGGCGGCGGCTGGACGAGGTGCCCGGCGGGAGCCTGACCAGACCTTGGCTGTACGGCGTGGCGCGCCGCGTACTGGCGAACCACAGGCGGGGCGAGGGCCGGCGGAACGCACTGGCGGACCGACTTCGTGGCGAACTGGCCGAGACGACACAACCCGAGCACCTACCCGGGGATTCCGCGGCCGCGAGGGCGTTCCGGGAACTGCCCGCGCAGGACCAGGAACTGCTCTCACTCGTCGCGTGGGAGGAACTCGACACGGCGCAGATCGCGACCACCTTGGGGTGTTCGCGCAACGCAGTACGGATCAGGTTGCACAGGGCAAGGAAACGGTTCGCGAGGTTGCTGACACAGCGGTCACCGGCGACGGTCAGAGGAGAGGTATCCCATGAAGACGCATGACATCGACGCTGTCACCCGTGGGCTCGCGCCGACCACGGGCGCCCGGGTCAGCCAAGAAGCCTGGGCGGACCTGTCCGACGGCATCACTGCGACTGCGGTCGAGACACCCGCTGTCGAAGCGCCGGTGGTTGTAAAGGCGCGGCCGAGGCTGGTTGTGGTCGGCGCTTTCAGCCTGATGATCGTCGGCGCGGTCGCAGCGACGCTGCTGAACCGGCCCGGTCAGGACCTACCGCAAGCTCTGTCCGTCACCGACCAGGGCGACTGGCTGACGGTTCGGGTGGTCGATCAGGACGCGGATCCGGCGCGCTACAACGAGCAGTTCAAGCACCTGGGCCTGAACATCAAGGTGAAGATGGTGCCGGTCTCTCCGTCGCTCGCCGGCAGCTACGGCACCTTCCTCACCTACGCGAACAGCGAGGGCCAGAAGCTCAGCCTGCTCGAGCCCGGCGAGAACTGCCCGGCCACCTTGTCCGGCACCGATCCAGGCTGCCAGTACGGCGTCGAGGTGGACAAGTCGTTCAAGGGGAAGGCAGAGATCGAGTTCGGCCGGGCGGCTCGGCCCGGGGAGAAGTACGCCGCCTCCCCTGGCTCGGCGAACGCTCCAGGTGAAGAACTGCAGGGGCTCGTCTTCCGCAACCACACCGTCGACGAGGTCCGTCAGACGCTCGAGTCCCGCGGGATCACGGTGGCGTCGTACCTGAACTCCAAGACCGAGATCGTCAACGGGGTCACCACGGCCAAGGAGGTCGCCCCGGTCCCTGGCGGCTGGTACGTGCATGATGCCCAGCCTGAGTCACCCGGCGTCGTCGTCCTCTGGATCGGCCCCGCCAAGGAGAAGTGATCCGAACCCGCTCGCGTCGCCTCAGCGGAGGCGCGGGCGGGTTTTATCTCAGCCAAAGGCAGGCGGAGGCGGAGGCTAGGTCAGCGGCGGGGGCGGCTGCCGCGGGCCCAGCGATAGGTGATGAAGACCCAGGCGAGGGCTGGGAGGCCGAAGATGGCGGCGGCGATCTCGCGGCCGAAGACGAGGAAGACCAGGCCGATCAGGAAGAACGGCAGGGCCATCCAGACGGCTCCGACGAACGCGGCCCAGCGCCAGCGGCCCGGCTTGCTTGGTTGGACGGCGTACA
>NZ_DASRXP010000079.1:0-3378 GCF_035687465.1 Kribbella sp. | reverse complement strand
GAGGTGGACAGCTTGACCATCCAAGACGACCAATCCACCGAACGGGCCCGCAGCAACGATCCCTTGCACGCCACCCTGACGACCGGCCAGGCGGCCCAGCTGATCCGGCTCGCCGTAGCGGCTGCCGCCGAGCGCGGCCTGCTGGCGGAGTACGACGGGGCCGGCGCACTCAACCTCAGACCACGCTCCGGCGCCTTCACCTCGGGTTTCACCCCGACCCTGGTCGCCGGCCTGACGAATCTCGCGAGAATCGTGTCCGGCTACCCGCTCCGCGACTGGCCAGAACTGGTCGCGGCACACTTCGACCAACTCGGCGACAGCCTGCTTCACGGCCCGCCACCACCACCGACAGATCCCGAGGCAGACCTACTCCTCCGCCTCACTCCCACTACCTCGCTGCCACCGGACTGGACCGCGACCACGCCGGAGTTCGTGCCCGGTGTGCTCGCCGTGCCCGCGACCTACGACCAGGGCGTCGTGACGATGCACCTCGACCCGGCCGACTTCGGGATGAGCCGCCCGGAAGCAGAACAGGCCGGCCTGGCCAACCTGCGCCGTCTCACCGACGAGGTCGAGTACGTCGACTACGCCGGCGGCCAGGTTGCCGTGCTCAGCGGCTCCACCTTCACGGCGTCCCGAGCACTCGTCCTCGACACCGTCCTGCGCGAATCCCTCCACGTCGAGAACCCGCGGTACGGCGTCCTCGCGGCGATGCCGGTCCGCGATCTGCTGATCCTCCACGTCATCAAGGACCTCTCCCTCATCCCGGCCCTCGCCCTGATGCTCAACCTCACCCTCCGCGCCCACCTGGAACATCCCGGTCCTCTTACCCCGTGGATCTACCTGGTCACCGATAACACCTGGCACCCTGCCACCAACCAGCCCACCAGCCTCAGCGACATCCATCTCTCCCCCAAGACCCTCGCCCTGGCCCACACCCTCCAACAGTTCGAGTAATCCCCACGATCGTGATCAGGCCTGGCAGAGTCGACCTATGGACCAGGAGTCAGACGTGCGCAAGTTGTTCAGAGCCGCCGCCGACCATGCAGCGGAGTACCGGGAGAGCTTGGGAGAACGCAGGGTCGGCGCGGCCAAGACGCTTGATGAGGTCAAGGCTGACTTCCAACGCCCACTGGCCGATGAAGGGCGACTACCAGCTGAGGTGATCGAGGAGCTCGTCTCGGTCGCCGACGGTGGTCTGGTCTCCACTGTCGGCCCGCGGTACTTCGGCTTCGTGGTTGGTGGTGCGCTACCTGCGGCCAGTGCAGCGGAGATGCTCGCCGTCGGCTGGGACCAGAACGGTTTCAGCAGCGCCCTGTCACCGACCGCAGCGGCAGCCGAGAACGCGGCCGGCGAGTGGCTGAAGGACCTTCTCGGACTGCCCGCGACCGCCTCGGTCGGATTCGTGACAGGAGCCCAAGGAGCGAACACGGTCGGCCTGACGACGGCACGGAACCACGTCCTCGCAAAGGTCGGCTGGAATGTGGAGACGGACGGACTGGCCGGAGCTCCGCGGGTGCGGATCATGGCGGGCGAGGAACGGCACGCCACGATCGACCGGTCGCTGCGGCTGCTCGGGTTCGGGGCGAAGGCCCTGGAGCTCGTGCGTACCAAGGCGAACGGCGTCATCGACCTGGACGATCTGCGGCACCGTCTCACGGACCACGAGGGGCCGCTGATCGTCTGTCTGCAGGCCGGCAACGTGAACACCGGTGCCTCGGACTCCCTTGGCGAGGCCATCGCGATCGTTCACGAGTACGGCGGCTGGGTCCACGTGGACGGCGCATTCGGTCTGTGGGCAGCGGTCAGCCCGGAGCTGCGGGATCAGGTCGCCGGGGTGGAGGCAGCGGACTCGTGGGGATGTGACGGGCACAAGTGGCTCAATCTCCCGTACGACAGCGGGTTCGTGTTCAGTGCACATCCCGACGCGCACGCGGCTGCGTTGGGCTACAGCGCGTCGTACCTGGTGACGTCGGGCGGGCGTGAACCCGGGGACTACGTGATGGAGTCGTCGAGGCGTAGCCGGGGACTGGCCGTGTGGGCGGGGCTGCAGGAATTGGGCCGTGACGGGGTGCGGGATGTGGTCGATCGGTGTTGTGCCCTGGCGCGGCGGTTCGCCCAGCAGTTGCAAGATGCCGGCTGCGAGATCGGGAACGAGGTGGTGCTCAACCAGGTGCTCGTGTCGTTCGGCACGGATGAACAAACGGACGCGGTGGTCGCGGAGGTCCAGCGGGGTGGTGTGTGCTGGATGGGCGGCACCACCTGGCGTGGACGGCGGTACATGCGCATCTCGGTGTCGAACCACCTGACCACGGAATCCGACGTCGATCGCTCAGTCCAAGCCATCCTCGCTGCCCGCGCCCCCGAACCCTCCAGCCCCTGATGCCCGGAGCGGTTCCCGCCAACTGAACGCAAACTGGGCGGCGCCCTCCCCTGTGGAAGCGCCGCCCAGCTCGGGACCGTCAGGCTGCCGGGGGCATCAGGACGGTGTCGATCAGGTACACGGTGGCGTTGGCGGTCTTCACGCCGCCGCAGATCACCTTGGCGTTGTTGACCATCAGGTTGTCGCCCGAACCGGTGACGGTGACGGCCTGCTTCTCGACCGTGGTCTGCTTGCCGATGACCGCGGCAGCGTCGAGCTGGCCCGGAACGACGTGGTAGGTCAGGATCTTCGACAGCAAGGCGTCGTTGGTCTTCAACGTGTTGATCGTCGCGGCCGGGATCTTCGCGAACGCCGAGTCGACCGGTGCGAAGACGGTGAACTCACCACCGTTCAGCGTCGAGACCAGGTCGACCTTCGGGTTCAGCTTGCCCGAGACAGCCGAGACCAGAGTCTTCAGCAGCGGGTTGCCGGAGGCCGCGGTCGCCAACGGAGCGGCTGCCATCGAGTCGACCGACCCCGCGCCGGTGGCGTTGGCCTTCGCGTAGTCGGCACACCCCGGGCCCACCAGACCGGACGTGTTGTCGGCCGGCATGGCGCTCGGAGTGGTCGGGTTCGATGACGAGGTGCTGGTGGACGGGGCGCTGGAGGAACTGTCGTCGTCGCTGCCACAGGCAGCGGTTGCGAAGAGCAACGAAACGGCGGAGGCGGCGAGAGCAACCCGCTGGATGGTGTGGGACATGACGATCCTTCTCCTTCTGATGGGATTTCCTGCAGGGTTCGCAGGTCTTGCTCGGAGTGCGCGGAGCCGGGTGGGGTGGGCTACTCGACCATCACCACCGTGTTGTGCAGGCCGGTCGATCCGTTCGGCCGGGGGGCCGCACGGTCGATCGTCTGCAGTTGTCCGTCGGCGTCGGTGGCCCGGACGGTGAGCTTGTGGTTGCCCGGCGTCGCGTTCCACCGGAACGTCCATTGCCGCCAGGTGTCGATGGTGTCCT
>NZ_DASRXP010000078.1:0-4449 GCF_035687465.1 Kribbella sp. | reverse complement strand
TAGCCGCCGCCTTGTCTGCGACGGCGCTGGTGTCGGGTGCGACCGCCTTGCAGTTGTCCGGTGGCGTCGTCGTCTTAGGCAAGGTGGTCTGTTTCAGCACGCCCATGAAGACGCCCGGCTCCGCAGCGTTGGCCTGCCACTTGGCCGTGTCGGTACTGACCAGCAGGGCGGCTGTGGACTCGGGGGCCGCTTCGGACTTCTGCGTCCACTCGCGAGGCACCTCGACCGACAGATGTCCGCTGCTGTCCTCCACAGTCACCGGGCGGCTCATGACCAGCTCGTAGCCGCCATAACCACCACCGGCCGCCAGTACTACGGCTGCCACTGCGGCAATCGTCCGCGCCCGGCCGGACCGGCGTACGCGAGTGTCTGCTGTGACCGCGACGGTCGGGCTGTTCGCGTCCGAGAGCTGGGTCCGCTGGTCGAGCTTGCCGGCCGCGGCCCGCAGCGGGACCTCCTCGGCCGGTACTAGCCCGGCTGGGATCTTGCCAGTGGTGTGCGCCTCGGTCAGAGCGTCGAGGAAGCTGTCGAGGTCCTGCCACCGCTTGTCCCGGTCCGGTTCGAGCGCACGGCGTACGACCGCGTCGATCGCGTCCGGGATCCCTTCGCGCAGCGTGCTCATCGAGGGCGGCGGCGCGTCGATCCGCATCACCGCGCCCAGGCTGATCAGGCCGTGCGGCGCCTGCCCGGTGAAGGCCGCGTAGGCGACCGCCCCGAGGGAGTAGAGGTCGGCCCGGTGGTCCAGGCGGTCGCCCATCACCTGTTCGGGGGCGACGTACGCGGGGGTGCCGCCGGGCATGGTGAGCTGCGACACAGTCTCCAGCGACTTGCCCAGACCGAGGTCGCCGAGCATCGCGCGGTCGCCGTCCTGGTCTGTACGGAACAACACGTTCGCCGGCTTCACGTCACGGTGCAGGACGCCGCGGGAGTGCAGGTGCTTCAGGCCGCTGCCGACCTGGGTGATGATGTCGACCACATCCGCGATCTCCAGCGGCCCGGCCTTGATCCGGTCCGCCAGTGATCCGCCGTCGGCATAGGTGAGCACCAGGTACGGACGGCCGTCCTCGGCCTCGCCGACATCGTGCACACCGACCACGTGCGGGGACTCGACCCGGCGCAGGAACCGCCCCTCCGCCAGGAAACGGCGGCGGACGTCGTCTTCGTCGATCCAGTTGTCCGACAGGATCTTGAGGGCCACCTCGGCGTCGAGTTGCTCGTCGTACGCGAGCCAGACGGTCGCGAAACCCCCGGCACCCACCCGGCGGACCAGGGAGTACCGGCCGATCCGCGGTGGCTGGTCCATGCCCGCATTATGCTCGATCCCTCTTGCGACCATGTCGCCGCAGCGAACAAAACGCCCGGTCGTGACGTCTCAACAGGGATCGGTGGCCCATAGGAAGGGTCGCCCGGTGGACGGGCTGAGGCGATGGGACTCGAAGAGGGCGCTTGGGGAGGGAACTGGTCATGAGGCCGAAGAACGGCCGCCTGGTGATGGTGGTGGCAGTGGTCGCAGTGGCCGCTGTCGCGATCGGTGGCGTGCTCGCCTACCGCCAGGGACCTCGGACCGGCGGTGAGACCGCGGCACCGCTGACGGCCGATTCCGTCAGTGGCCCGGCCTCGACGTCGGTGCTGCCGCCGACCAGCGCGGCGCCGTACTCGGGACCCGCGTATGTCACCCTCAAGCTCAGCAAGCTGCCGACCGGCCGACCGCCGCAGATCCCGTACATGGTCGGTCGCGAGGTCCGGGGCGGCGCGGGAACACCGGTGAAACTGCCGGGCTCGCAAGTCGTCCTTGAGATCGCCCGCCTCGGCGAGGAGGTTCTCGCGGTAGTGGAGACGGTCGGAGGTGGCAGCAGCGAACTGCTCAAGGTCAGCTCCGCCGTCGAGGTGGAGCGAGTCCCGGGAGTCGTCAACGTGGTGACCACCGAGGACGAAACAGCCGCGGCGTACTCCGTGCAGTCCACCGTCAAGGGCGCCCTCGTGGCCGGCGGGGCCATCTACGCCCAGTCCGCTGAGGGCAAGGTGCAGAAGCTCTCGCTGTCCAAGGTGTGGCAGCCACTGGTTCTCTCCTATGCGAACGGCAAGATCTTCTTCCGGGCCGGCAGCGGCCCGGACGCGGCTGCCTGGAGTCTCTACAGCTGGACACCCGGCGCCGCCGAGGCGACCCAGGTCAAGGACATCCAGTCACCCACCGCGCTGAGCCCGGACACGAAGCTGGTGGGCTCGCGGGCCGTCGCCGCCGAGTACGGCGCGTGTTCCACCGTCGACGAGTTCGCCAGCGGCAAACAGCTGTGGCGCACCTGTGACCGCGGCATCGACGGCTTCACCCCGGACGGCACGGTGGCGCTGGCCGGGCCGCCGTATGCCGAGGGCTATGCGCCGACTGTGGCCACTGCGCTCGACGCCAGGACCGGCAACCTGCTGCGCGAGTGGTCCGGCGCCTCATTCGTCGAGGCCTTCGTCGAGGACGACCAGCACCTGCTGATCATCGCCGACGACGGACCCGAGACCCGGCGCGGCATCATCCGCTGCACCCTTCCCACCGGCAGCTGCGAACTCGCCGTGCCGTTGACCACCGAGCGCATCGAGCTGGGCCAATGACGAAGCGGGACGCTGACATGAAGCAGGGCAACGGCGTACTGGTCGCCGGCGTGGCGGCAGTCGCCGTACTGGCCGTGGTCGCGGGTGGCGCCCTCGCCGCCCGGCAGCGCCCTGCCGACGGGGAAGCAGTGGCAGCACCTCTGCCGGCTCCGACGCCGACGCCCACCTCGACACCAAGGCCAAAACCCAAGCCCAGCTCGACGCCGTCTGTCTACTCGGGTCCGACTTCGCCGGCGACTGCGGGCGTCAAGCTCACCCTGAGCAAGCTGCCGACGGGCCGGGCGCCACAACTCCCCTACATCACCGGGCGCGTGGTCCGCGGTGGGATCGGGGGCGACGTCACCATCCCCGGTAAGGACAACATCGTGCGGGGAACGCGGATCAACAGCGACGCCCTGGTGGTGCTCGAGGCCGAGTCGGGCAGGACCGAGCTGGTCCGGGTCGACAGCAACGGGGTGCAGCCGGACAAGATCCCCGATGTGGCGAGCCTGGTGACCTCGATGAACGAGGACGCGGTCGCCTTCGCCACCGCCCCGAGCAACCCGGACAACACCCGGGCGAAGGGCAGCACCGTCTACTGGCAGGGCACCAGTCAGACCTCGGGGCGCCGTACGTTGAAGCGGCCGAACGACTGGGGCTCCACTGCACTGGCGGTGGTCGGCGACACCGTGTACTTCAAGGCGGACACCGACCAGAACGGCACGACGTCGACCCTCAACGCGTGGGACTCCGGCACAGACAAGGTGACCCGGATCAAGTCCGTACGATCCCCGGAAGGCGTCGACAATCGCGGTACGGTCGCGGTGGACTTCGTCTCGGGCGCGGCGCAGACGTTCTGCTCGACCGTCACCGAACTCGATTCCGGCAAGCAGCGGTGGAAGACCTGCGAATACGCGATCAATGGGTTCACGCCGGACGGCGAGCTGGCGCTCGGTACGCCGGACTTCCGCAACGGCGGCGGGGATCCACTCGTCGCCGCACTGGACTCGAACGAAGGAACCGTCCGACGGGAGTGGACCGGCGCCCGGTTCCGGGAAGTCGTTGCCGAGGACGACGATCACCTGCTGATGGTCGCCGACACCGGCGAAAGGACGCCCGGCGCGATCATCCGCTGCAGCGTCGGGACCGGGTTGTGCGAGCTCGCCACGCCACTGGCCAAGACGGCAGGAACTGACCTCCATCTGTTAGGAGCCTGGGCATGAGGCCGAAGAACGCCCGCCTGGTGGTCCTGGTGGCCGCGATCGCAGTCGCCGCGGTGGCGGTCGGCGGCGTACTGGCCTACCGACAAGGCCCGCAGTCCGACGGAGATGCCGCAGCGCCGCTGTCCGGGCCGAGCACGCCCACCGGTACTCCGACGACGCCCGCGGCCAGTACTCCGGTGCCACCGAGTGCGACGCCTTCCACGACGCCGAGCGGTCCGCTCTACAGCGGCCCGGTCAAGGTGACTCTCAAGCTCAGCAAACTGCCCAAAGGCCGTGATCCCCAGATGGCCTACCTGATCGGCCGTGAGGTTCGCGGGGGCGCTGGGCTGCCGATCAAGATTCCGGGGTCGGAGTACATCCAGGAGATCGCCCGCCTCGGCGACGCAGTACTGGCGATCGTGACCAAGGGCAACGGCACCGAACTGCTCAAGGTCGACTCGGCAGGGAATGCGGAGCGCACAGCGGACGTCACGACAGTGGTGACCACCGCGGACCAGACAGCGGCGGCCTATGCAACCACGCCTACTGGGTCGGACGGCGGAGCAAAACGGGGTAGCACGCTCTACGCCCAGACTGCCGACACCGGGGAGGTCCACAAACTCTCCCTGCCGAAGGCCTGGAAGACCCGTGTCCTGGGCTACCAGAA
>NZ_DASRXP010000077.1:0-19095 GCF_035687465.1 Kribbella sp. | reverse complement strand
CGGAGAACCCGGTGACGAACCGCTCGGGCTGCGGGTGCCCCGCCAAGGACAGGGCAGCCAGCCGCAGCCCGGCCGCCCAGCCCTCGGTCCGCTCGTGCAGCGTGGCCACGACCGGGTCGGGCAGCGTGATCCCGGCGGCGGTCAGCAGCTTGCGGGTCTCATCGGCGGTGAAGCGCAGCTGCGCGGCGCGGATCTCGGCCAACTCCCCGGCCAGCCGCAGCTGATGCAGGCGCAGCGGGGGGTCGCGGCGGGTGGCGACGACAGCACGGACCTCCGCGGGGAGGTTCGTCACCAGGGCCGTGAGCTGCTCGTTCGCCTCGGCGGAGGTCAGCTCGTGCAGGTCGTCGATGATGAGGACGAAGGGCCCGCCGTACGCCGTGAGCTCGGACAGCACCTTGTCCACCATGGCCTGACCGTTGAACCCCGGCGCCGGGGGTGGCGGCTCGGTACCGCCGGTGACGGCACGGATCGCGCCCAGCAGGTTGAGCCAGAACAGCTGCGCGTCGTGCTGAGCCGGTTTGACCGAGAGGAAGGCGACCCCGGGCTGTCGGTCGGCCCACGCATGCAGCAGCGACGTCTTCCCACTGCCGGCCGGAGCCGTGATCACCGTCAGCTGCTTCTCGACCGCGTGATCCAGCGCGGCGACCAGGTCGTGACGGTCGATCAGTCCGGTCCGGGACGCGCCATCTTCTCCAGGCACCTGGTCAGCGTACTCGCGGAGATCACCTGAATCAGGTGACGCCCGATCACCGGCCTCGCGGCGAACCTCGAGACGTCCTGATCACTGCGCAACCAACAGAGGGTGAGCATGAGCGCGAACGAACTGCCGGACTACGTACCGGTACCCGAGTCGGCCTTCGGTCCGGCCCTCAACGAGCAGGGCTACTTCGTCGGCCGCGTCGAGCGCAACCTGTTCTGGGTCACCGACGGCACCTACCAGTCGGCGTTCCTCGCGACGCTCGACGGGGTCGTCCTGTTCGACGCCCCGCCGACCATCGGCCACAACCTGCGGCGGGCCGTGGACGAGGTGGCGGCGGCCGAGGGCATCGGCAACACCGTGACCCATCTGGTCTACTCCCACCACCACGCCGACCACGCCGGTGCCGCGAACCTCTTCGGCGACGACATCGTGCGGATCGGGCACGCGGAGACGCGGCGGCTTCTGCTCCGGGACAACGACGCGACCCGACCGGCCCCGGAGGTCACCTTCGAGGACAGCTACACGCTCGAGGTCGGCGGCGAACGGGTCGAGCTGGTGTACCACGGGCCCAACCACTCGCCGGACAACATCTACCTCCACTTCCCGGACCACGACGCGCTGATGCTGATCGACGTCGTCAACGCGGGCTGGGTGCCCATCTACAACCTGAACCTCAGCGAGGACGTGCCCGGGTACATCAGTGCTCCGGACCAGGCCCTGGCCTACCCGTGGAAGTACCTCATCAGCGGTCATCTCGGCCGACTGGCCACCCGCGACGATGTGGTACTGCACCAGCAGTACATCGCCGACATCGTCGACAGCGCGCATGCCGCGCTCGGCTCGGTCGACCCGACGCCCTACTTCAGCAAGTACGGGGCGAATGCGTGGGCCGGGGTGGGCGGCTACCTCGACGCCGTCACCGAGGAGGCCGCCGCACCGGTCATCGCCAAGTACACCGGCGTTCTGGGGGCCGCCGACGTTCCCGCCTTCACCACCAGCACGACGTTCTCCATCCTCCAGTCCATCCGCCTCGACCTCGGCACCGGCTCGCAGGTGCACCCGTGACCGCGCGGGTGGCGATCCTGGCCGGCGCCGGGGGAGAGCTTGGCCGTACTACGGCGCAGAAGCTCGCCGCCGCCGGGTTCACGGTGGTCGGTCTCGACCGCAACGAGGACGCGTTGAAGGAGTTGCCCGACGGCATCCGGTACGAGGTCGGCGACCCGACTGACCCGGTCGTGGCCAAGAGCCTCGTCGACCGGATCGCCGCCGAGGTCGGTCCGCCCGAAGTACTCGTCAACACGATCGGCACCTATCACCTGGGTGATGCGCTGGACGCGACGCCCGAGGACCTGCGGCTGATGATCGACGTGAACGCGGGTACAGCGTTGTGGCTGACCCAGGCGGTGGCGCCGTACCTGCGGGAACGTGGTTCGGGCGCCATCGTGCACGTGGCTGCCCGCCAGGGGGTCGAGCCGACCGCCGGGATGGCGACGTACAGCCTCAGCAAGGCGGCCCTGGTTCACCTGACCCGGCTGCTCGACCTCGAACTACGCCCGCTCGGGATCCGGGTCAACGCGGTCGCGCCACAGCTCATCGACACCGAGAAGAACCGGCAGTTCGTACCTCCCGAGGTGTTAGCGCACGCCGTCTCGCCGGAGGCGATCGCCGACCTCGTCGTCTACCTCGTCAGCGACGCCGCCGCGCCGATCAGCGGCGCGGTCGTACCGGCGTATGGCGCCTGAAATCTTCCCTGTCTCTGAAAGGACGACCATGTCATCCCCAGCCACCAACCGCCGCTCGTTCCTCGCCCGGGGCGCCGCGCTCGCCGCTGTCCCGGCGATCGGTACCCTGGCCGGCGGTGCCCTCGCCGAACCGGCCTTCGCCGACGACACGCTGCCCGACTACGCGCCGATACCGCCGTCCGCCCTGGGCCCGGCCCTCAATGCGCAGGGCTACTACGTCGGGCGGTTGGAGAAGAACCTGTACTGGGTCACCGACGGCACCTACCAGGCGGCGTTCCTGACCACCAAGGACGGGGTGGTGCTGTTCGATGCCCCGCCCACCATCGGTCACAACCTGCAGCGCGCGATCGACGAGATCGCATCCGCCAACGGCGTGTCCAACAAGGTGACCCACCTCGTCTACTCGCACCACCACGCGGACCACCTGGGCGCCTCGTCCTTGTTCGGCCGTCACGTGACCCGAGTCGGCCACACCGAGACGAAGCGGTTGCTTGCCCGGGACAACGATCCGACCAGACCCGTACCCGACCTGACCTTCGAAACCCACCGCACGCTTCGCGTCGGCGGGGAGCGGATCGAGCTTGCCTACCACGGTACGAACCACACGCCCGACAACATCTACATCCACCTGCCGAGGCAGGAGACGCTCATGCTGGTCGACATCAACCTGCCCGGCTGGGTGCCGTTCGCCAGCCTCAACATCGCCGAGGATGTCCCCGGCGCCATCGCGGCCCCCGCGAAGGCCCTGAAGTACCCGTGGAAGCACTACATCGGCGGTCACATGGGCCGGCCCGGCACCCGGGGCGATCTGGTCATCCACCAGCAGTACGTGGCCGACCTGATCGATGGTGTCAAGAAGGCGCTGGTCACCGTCGATCCGACCCCGTTCTTCACCAAGTACGGCAACAACAGCTGGGCCGGGGTCAAGACCTACCAGGACGCGCAGGTCGAGTACGCGGCCGCGCCGGTGATCAAGAAGTACACCGGCGTCCTCGCCGCCGCCGACGTGTACACCGCCAGCACCGCGTTCCTCATCCTCGAGTCCGTCCGCCTCGACCTCGGCTTCGGCTCCCAGGTCCACCCGTGAGGTGACGTCCGAGCCTTCCCAGAGCTGGGGAGGGGGTTGGTGCCGGTGGCATGCTGGGCCTCGTGGGAGGTCTGACCTACGAGAAGAGCGAGGAATTCTGTGATGAATGACTACGGACTGCGGGCTGGTACTCCGGACGTTCGGTCGGTCGGCCCGATCGCGTTCGGACCGGCGGGCATCCTGTTCGTCGCCGACAACGCCGCGGCGAAGGTGTTCGCCATCGATGTCGCCGATCCGGGCGGCGAGGCCGGGGCCGACTCGTTCGAGCTCGAGGACGTGGACGCGCACGTCGGTTCGTTCCTGGGCTGCGACGCGAGCGACGTACTCATCCAGGACCTGGCCGTGCACCCGGGCTCGCACAACATCTACCTCTCCGTGCAGCGCGGTCGCGGCGACACGAGCCAGCCCGTGCTCGTGCGGATAGATCCCGATGACGGCGCGATCACCGACGTCCCTCTCGACGACGTGCGGTTCGCCGAAGTCGCCGTACCGCATGCTCCCGCCGACGACGATCAGCGGGTCAACGTGACGCTGTCGATCGATGCCGAGGGGGAGGAGTTGCAGCTCCCCGACGGACGCACGATCCACCTCAGCCGCGGTCCGATGCGTACCGGCACCGTCACCGACCTGGCCTACGTGGCGGGAGTCCTGCTGGTGGCAGGACTGTCCAATGAGGAGTTCTCCTCCCGGCTCCGGCGCATCCCGTTCCCGTTCGACGGCGAGCCGGCCGACACCGGTCTCGAGATCTATCACGTGTCGCACGGCAAGTGGGAGACCGAGGCGCCGATCCGTGCGTTCGTCCCCTACGACGAGGGCCGGAGCATCCTCGCCGGGTACACCTGTACGCCGGTGGTGCACATCCCGTTGACACAGTTGACTCCCGGCGGGCGGATCGTCGGCCGTACCGTGGCCGAGCTCGGCTTCGGCAACCAACCGCTCGACATGGTCTCCTTCGTCCGTGACGGCCGGGAACACCTGCTCGTGGCCAACAGTTCGCACGGACTGGTGAAGATCGACTGCGCCGACATCGACGGGCAGGAGCCGCTGACCGAGCCGACGGAGCCGATCGGCGTACCGCGCGCCAAGGAACAGCTGACCGGCGTCATCCGGCTGGACAACCTCGGCCCCGACTACGTGCTGGCGCTGCGGACAGACGGGAGCCGGCGGCACCTGCTTTCGCTGAAGGTCGACTCGCTGTGATCGAAGCGTCCTGGGACGCGGGCGGTATCCGGCTCCGGGGCGTGCCGGCGGGGACGGAGGTCCAGGTCCGGCCCGACGCGGACATCGTTGACCTTCCGCCGACTGCTGGACGCGTGCGTCAGGACGGCGACGATCTCAGTTTCGTGCCGAGGTTCGGCTTCGTCGACGGTACGACGTACGTCGTGCGGGCCGGCGGCGTCGTCGTCGCGACGCTGACCCGGCCACGGCCGGAGCGTCCGTCGAGCACTGAGGTCGTGGACATCTATCCGACAACGGATGAGGTGCCGCGCAACCTGCTTCGGTGTTATGTGCAGTTCAGCGCGCCGATGGCTCAGGGGTACGTCGCCGACAACGTCCGGCTGGTCGACGATGCGGGGGACACGATCGACGGAGCCCTGCTGCCTGCCGATCATGAGCTTTGGGACGCAGACCGGGTTCGGCTGACGGTGCTGCTGGACCCCGGCCGGATCAAGCGGGGCCTGGCCGGCGGATCCGCGTTGCACTCCGGCGCCTCGTTCCGGCTTGTGGTCGATCCGGGATTCCTTGACGCGCAGGGGATTCCGCTCCGAAGCGGCAGCGAACGGCGTTACCGGGTCGGCAGCGACGAGCGACGCCGGATCGACCCCGGCCAATGGATCCTGAGTACACCGCCGGACGGTTCTCGTGGGCCCCTGGTGGTCGAGTTCGACCGGCCGCTGGATCATGGTCTGCTCGCTCATTGCCTTCAGGCGATCGGTCCGGACGGTCACCCGGTCGACGGGGTGGGAGCGATCGACCCAGCAGAGAGAGCGTGGCGCCTGACGCCATCGCATCCCTGGAGCTCAGCGACGTACCACCTGGTCGTGAATCCCATCCTCGAAGACCTGGCCGGCAACTCGGTCGTCCGGGTCTTCGACCGGGACCTCAGCCGGCCCGAGGACGCCCCGGTTCCGTCCGGGCCGGCCACCGTTCCGTTCCGTCCTCGCTCGCTCCGGAAACCGTAGGTGAAAGGCCGAGTCACAGATGTGAAAGGAACCAGTCGCGAGCTGCCTGGGAGGCGACGGTGAATCCGGCGCCGGTGTAGGCGGCGAAGTGGCCGCCGGGGAGGAAGACGATCTTCTTCGGTTCGGCTGCGGTCTGGTACGCCGAGGCCGCGAGGTTGCCGCCCGTCAGGCCGTCCTCGCGGCCGACGATCATCAGCAGTGGGGTCGGAGTGATGTCCGGCAGGTACCTCGCGGGCTCGTAGCCGTAGAAGTCGTCCAGGCTGCGGAGCGTCACTTCGTTGGGCCAATCGGGGTCCAGCTCTGTTCGTGCCTGGGTGAACCACTCGTACGAGTCCGGCGTCGGCAAGCCGACCAGTTCACCGGGATCGTTGCCGATGACCGGCACTGTGGCTGCTGGTTCGCCCGGTCCGGATCCACTTCGGGCCGGTTCTGTGCGGAGGTGATCGCGTGCTGGTAGTCGCGGATCTGTTCCCAGGGGTCGATCTCGTACCGCGGCTTGCCCGGTGCCGTCCCGGAGTCGCCCCAGCCGCGGTTGTCGAAGACCAGGACTGCCAGGCCGGCAGCGGCGAACACCTCGGCGAACTTGCCAGCCGCGCAGGGTGGCGCCTTCGGCGTCGAACTCGAGGTCATGACGCATGGGATTGTCCTGACCGGCTTCGGACGAGCTGGTTGGTGACGAAGGTGACCAGGTCGCCGATCTCCTGACCGGCGACGTCGTGACCGAGGCCGGGATACACGTGGGTCTCGGCGGTCGCGTGGTCCTGGAGCCAGCGGGAGGTGCGGGCGACGGCGTCGGCCGGAATGACCCAGTCGTCCTGACCGCGACCCCAATAGATCGGGGGACGCAGCTTGGCCAGAGTGGTGTCACCGGGTAGTTGATCGCGGACGACGAACCCCGCCAGACTCACGCCGTACGCGAAGCGCTCTGGCGCATGGCGCATCAACTGGTGCACCATCGCGCCACCTTGGGAGAAACCGAGCAGACCGATCGACGGTGCGTCGATGGTGCTGATCCAGTCGAGGACGTCCTCGGTGGCGGCGTTCGCCACCTCGGGCTGGGGATCGCCGATCGGGTTCCCCGCACTGGGAAACCACGCGTAGCCGCCGGCTTCCGGGATCCGCGCCCTGACCGAGGCGACCACGAGCTCGTCCGGCAGCCGGTCCGTCAGCCGCCGGTACAGATGGGTCTCGTCATAACTCCAGCCGTGCAGCATCACCAACACCGGCCGCTGACCACGCCTCGCCTCGGCCGCCGACCACAGCACGGCCTCGCGATTGATCCCAGGTTTCATACCTCTGACTGTGCTCGTCCGGAGCGGATCAGGTCCAAGACCTGTTCGGCTCCCTGTAATACCCGGCAGGTATCAGCGGGAGATGCCGGTGCCGCTGCGGGCGTCGCGGCCGTACTTGGTGATCTCGGCGGCCAGGTCGAGGCGCGCGACGCCTGCCTTCTGGCGGTCCTCGTCGGTGAGCAGATCCGCCGGGATGATCCAGACGACCTCGAACTCCAGTCCGCTGGGATCCTTGCCGTACAGCGACTTGGTCGTGCCGTGGTCCGAAGCCCCGACCAGCGCATCTGCGTCGCCCAAGGCCTTCGCGAGATCCTCGAGGTCGCCGAGGGTGTCCACCTCCCAGGCGAGGTGGTAGAGCCCGACCGTTGTCCGGCCGGCGCCCGACGGTCCAGCCCCGGCGCCGAGCTCGAACAATCCCAGGTCGTGGTCGTTGGTCGACCCCGGCGCACGCAGGAACGCCGCCCCTGGGATCAGGTCCCCGGTCTCGGTGTACCCGAATCCCAGCACGTCGCGGTAGAAGGCCACACTCTCGGCCACATCCCGCACGTACAGCACCGCATGATTCAACCGGAAGATCGCCATACTATGACAATAGTTGAGTACTCAACTGAATGCCAGGGTGGTCAGGTGGTTTGCGCATTCGGCGGCGAGGGCGGTGGCCAGGGTCTCGGCTGTGTCGTCGTCGCGTTCGGGGACGATGTGGTGGACCGTGCCGGCCTGGTGGAGCGCGATCGCGGTGATCCGCTGGGCCGACGCGAGCTCGGCGGCGTGGCTGGTGTCGCCGTACATGATCGCGCTCGCGCCCTCGGGTGGCAGTGGTGCCAGCCAGGCGTGCTCTGCCGCGATCACGGTAGTTGCCGGGAGCAACGCGAGGGCGCCGCCGCCGGTCCCTTGGCCGAGCAGTAGCGACACGGTGGGCACGGTCAGCGTCGCCATCGTCGCGATGCACTGGGCGATCTCCGCGGCGACTCCACCCTCTTCGGCCGCGGCGGACAGTTCCGCGCCTGGGGTGTCGATCACCGTGACGAGCGGCAGTCCCAGGTCTTCGGCGAGCCGCATGCCACGACGTGCCTGCCGCAGTGCGGTCGGTCCCATCGGCTTGTCCTGCGAACGATCCTGGCCGACCAGCACACAAGGCTGCCCGTCGAGCCGGGTCAGCGCGACCATCATGCTTGCATCGGATTCGGTCAGCCGGACCGTGCCGGCTGCGCCGTACCGCAGCAGTTCTCGTACTCCGGCACGATCGGGCCGCCTGGTTCGCAGTACGGACTGCCAACCGTCCGTCGTGCCGACCTCCCCGGTACGCCGGGCCAACGTGGCCGGCGTCGCTGGATCGACGAGCACCCCGAGCGCCCGGTCGAGCAGGACCGGGAGTTCCTCGGCCTCGACGACCCCGTCGATCACGCCATGCGCCGCGAGATTCTCGGCTATCTGAACTTCGGGCGGGAACGGCTCGCTGTACAGGGCTTGGTAGACCTTGGGGCCGAGGAAGCCGATCAATGCACCGGGCTCCGCGACCGTCACGTGCCCGAGTGATCCCCAGGAGGCGAAGACGCCGCCGGTGGTGGGATGCCGCAGATGCACCAAGTACGGCAGGCCGGCCGCCTTGTGCGCCATCAGGGCCCGGGAGATCCGGATCATCTCGCCGAACGCGGGCGCGCCTTCCTGCATCCGGGTTCCACCCGAGGCCGTCGACGCGAGGATGGGCAACCGCTCAGCCGTCGCCCGCAGTACGGCGGCAGTGATCCGGGCAGCGGCGGCCCGCCCGATCGAGCCGGCCAGGAACCCGAACTCACTCACCAGAACCGCAACCGGGCGCCCATGCATCAGCCCACGCCCGGTCAGCACGGACTCGTCAGTCCCGGCCCGCGCGGCCGCCGCCTCCAGTTGCTCCCGGTACGCCGGCTCCGCCTGCGCCGATGCGTGGTCGACGGGCTGATCCCACGACTCGAACGAGCCGGCGTCGAGCACCACCTCGATCAACTCCCGCGCACCCGGTCGCTTCATGACAACCAGGCCCGAATCGCCTCGCCGTGCTGATCAAGCGTCGGCGGAGCCCCATGCTCCCGCCGCGTCGTCTCGTCATCATCTGCAAAGAAGCGCAGTGGCGGGCCGGGGAGCGTTAGCGTGCCGAGGGTTGGATGCTCGACTTCGATCAGCAATCCCTGGCTGGCGGTCTGGTTCCAGGTGTAGACCTCGTCGAGGGTTCGCACCTTGCCGGCTGGGATCCCGGCCTCGTCCAACCTCGCCAGCAACGCCTCAGCCGGCCACGCCGCGAACGCCTGCTCCACCACCTCGATCACCCGCTGCCGGTCCGCCACCCGCTCCGCATTCGTCCCGAGCCCGTCGACCTCGATCGCGAACGCCGAGCGGAACCGTTGCCACAGGCTCTCACTTCCGACCGCGATCTGCACCGCACCATCGGCACAGTGGAACAGCCCGTACGGCGCGATCGACGGATGGTGGTTGCCCTGAGCAACACCGACCTCGCCGGCCACCGTGTACCGGGTGCCCTGGAACGCATGCACCCCGACGACCGCAGCGAGTAAGGAGGTTCGGACCACGCTGCCAACACCGGTGCTCGCGCGTTCGTGCAGTGCCGCGAGCACGCCGCAGGCGCCGTACATCCCGGCCAGGAGATCCGCGATCGGCGTACCGACGCGTTGTGGATCGTCCGGGCCAGAGCCGGTCAGCGACATCAGCCCGGCCTCGCCCTGCGCGATCTGGTCGTAGCCTGCCCGGCCGCCCTCGGGACCGTCATGGCCGAAGCCGGTGATGGACAGCACCACCAGGCGCGGGTTGCGTTCGCGGAGTGCGTCGATGCCGAGCCCGAGTCGCTCGAGGACGCCGGTCCGGAAGTTCTCCACCACCACGTCGGCGCGGTCGACCAGCTGCAACAACACGTCCCGGTCAGCGTCGTCCTTGAGGTCGAGCGCGATCGACTCCTTGTTGCGGTTGGCCGAGAGGAAGTACGTCGACTCGGCGGGATCGCCGACGAACGGTGGTCCCCAGCCCCGGGTGTCGTCGCCGCGGCCGGGCGCCTCGATCTTGATCACCCGGGCGCCCAGATCCCCGAGCATCATGGTCGCGTGCGGTCCCGCGAGGGCGCGGGACAGGTCGACGACGAGGAGATCGTGGAGAGGACCGGGCATCGGCGTCACCAACCCGGTAGCACTAGAGCGGCCCAGACCAGGAGCGGCCCGACCAGTACGACGATCGTGCTGTAGATCAGGATCTGCTTGTAGTAAACAGGTTCCGAGATCGTGTCCGGCTTGTTCGCCAGCATCAGGGCGCCGTTGGTCGAGAAGGGGCTCACGTCCACGATTGTCGAGGAGACAGCCAGCGCCGCGATGAAGAAGCCCGCGCTGATCCCGCCGTTGCTGATCAGCGGAAGGGCGATCGGGATGATCACCGGCAGCAAGGCGGTCGAGGACGCGAAGGCCGACACCACGCCGCCGACGTAGCAGAGGATCAGCGCGCCGATCGCAGCCGCGCCGAGCCCGGCGGCCCACTTGCCGACGAACTGCGGCGAGCCCGCCTCGGTCAGGATGGCGGCGTACGTGCTGACGCCGGCGACCAGCAGGACGGTCGGCCAGGCGATCTGCCGGACCGCGTCCTTGTGCTCCCTGGGTGCAAGCGTCGCCAGGATCACGGCGGCGGTGATCGAGACGAACCCGATGTTCTTGTCGAAGGCCAACGCGACCACGGCGACACCGACGAAGGCGATCAGCGTCAGCACCTGATCCCGCCGTACGCCGAGAGCCTGGGTGCCGGTCAGCGTCGCCGTACCGTAGCCGCGGGCGGGCACCGTCGCGCCTCCCTCGTGCAGGTCATCCGCCAAGGTGTCCGGGTCGTTCGGGTCGACGCGCTGCGCCATCAACCTGCGGCCGCCGAGCAGGATGAACAGGATCGTCGCCATCACCAGGTTCACGACGAGGCTGGAGAAGAAGATGGTGAGCTCGCTCGAGGGGAGGCCGTTCTGTTTCATCACGGAGTTGGTGATCGTGCCGTAGATGCTGATCGGGGAGAAGCCGCCGGCCTGCGCGCCGTGGACGACGAACATGCCCATCATCAGGGGGTTGATCTTGTAGCGGCCGGCGAACCCGAGTGCGATCGGCCCGATGATCGCGCACGCGGCTGGGCTCACGGCGCCGATCGAGGTCAGTACGGCGGTGACCGCGAACATCACCCAGGGGATCAGCGCGACCCGGCCGCCGACGGCCTTCACCGCGTAGGCGACTATCAGGTCGACCGTGCCGTTGTTCCTCGCTATCGCGAACAGATAGGTGACGCCGATCAACGTCAGGATCAGGTCGCCGCTGACACCGGCCAGGATCTCCTTCTCGTCCAGGTGCAGCGAGTACATGCCGACCAGCCACGCCGCGACGTACGCGAGCGCGCCCATGTTGATCGGCAGCACGGTGCCGATCACGAAGAGCGCGATCAGCGCGAGGATCGCTACCCACTCAGGTCCCATGGTCGTGTCCTAACTTCGGGGCGGAAGTGCCCCGTGACAGTGCGCTGCCCGGGGCGTGGCTCATTGGCCTAGCCAATAGCCCAATTCGTCACTTGTCAATAAGCTGTCCTCATGCCCGACGACAGCTTCCCCCGCCCCGTACTCCGTGCCCGTCTGTACGAGCAGGTCGCCGAGCAGATCACCACCTGGATCGCCGCGAACGGTCTCGGAGTCGGAGATCGGCTACCTCCCGAGCGCGAACTCGCGGCGCGGCTCGGGGTCAGCCGGGCCACCCTGAGTCAGGCGCTGGTCGCGCTGGAGGTGATCGGAGTGGTGACGGTTCGGCACGGCGACGGCACAGTGCTGACCGGGCGGGTCCGGACCGGGCCGGTGATCGATGCGATCCGCGCCCACGCTGACCGGCTGCCCGAGATCATCGAGGCTCGTGACGCCCTGGAGTCCAAGCTGGCCGCGCTCGCCGCGTCCCGGCGTACGGACGCCGACCTGGCCGCGATCCGGGCCGCACTGGACGAGATGGACCGCGACATCTCGGCCGGTGGCCGCGGGGTCGAGGCCGACGAACAGTTCCACGGTGCCGTCACGATCGCGGCCCGGTCGTCGTTGCTGGCCGACATGATGGAGGCGCTGCACGACCTGATCAAAGAGACCCGCCTCGAGTCGCTCTCGCAGCCGGGCCGGCCACGCGAGTCCCTGGCCGGTCACCAGCGGGTAGCCGACGCGATCGTCGCCGGAGACCCTGCCGCCGCCGCGCAGGCGATGCACGACCACGTAATGCTGGTCAGCGACGTCGCCCTCCTCCGCGAGCAATCGTGACGAGCCGCTAGGGCGCTCCCTGGAGGGCGGCTAGTACGGCGAGGACGCGGCGGTGGTCGTCTTGGGCGCCATGGAGTCCGAGTTTGCTGAAGATGTTTGCGATGTGGCTCTCGACCGTCTTGAGGCTGACTGTCAGCCGGTTCGCGATTGCTGTGTTGGACCGGCCCTCTGCCATCAGGGCGAGGACGTCGCGCTCGCGTTCCGTCAACGCTGCAAGGGGATTGCTGGCGGAGTCCGCGCGCATCAGGTGCCGGACGATCTCCGGGTCCAGGACCGTTCCGCCGGCTGAGATCGTGCGTAGTGCGCCCATCAGCGTCTCGACGTCGACGACGCGGTCCTTGAGCAGGTAGCCGAACCGCTCGGCATGACGCCGCAGCAACTGGGAAGCGAAGTGGGTCTCGACGGCCTGGGACAGCAGCAGTACTCCGAGCGCAGGCAGTCGATCCCGGAGTTCGATCGCAGCAGCAGCGCCTTCGTGCGTGTAGGTGGGTGGCATCCGGATGTCGACGATCGCCACGTCCGGCAGGTGCCGATCGACGGCCGCGACCAAGCCGTTGACGTCGGCAACGATCTCGCAGACGTCGACGCCCGACTCCGCGAGCAGCCGGGCAAGACCTTCCCGGAGCAGGGCGGAATCGTCCGCGATGACTACCCGCATGGGAGCACCGCCTCGACCCGGGTCCCGCCGCCAGGTTGGTCACCGGCGGAGAGAGCCCCACCGAGGGCGGCGATCCGGTCGGCAAGCCCCTGAAGTCCGCGACCCCGAGGATCGACTCCACCCACCCCGCAGTCGAGGACGGCGACGTGCAACTGGGACGAGCTCGCTGAGACCCGGATCACCACCTCGTCGACACCGGCATGCTTGACGGCGTTCGAGACCGCCTCGGCGATGACGAACCAGGCCGCGCTCTCCACGGTTGCCGGGAACCGCTGGTCGACCACGTCGAGCTTCATCCGCACCGGGATCCGGCTGGCCAGCTCATCAGTCGCGGCCCGCAGACCACCTCCGGCCAGTGCTGCCGGTTGCAGTCCGCTGGCCAGGTCGCGGAGTTCCTGGACAGTCAGGGCGAGATCCGTGATGGCGCGGTCGACCTCGGCGCGTAGTACAGGATCGGCGCCGTTGACCCGGGCGGAACGGAGCTGAAGGGCGATCGCGAGGATCCGTTGCTGAGCCCCGTCGTGGAGGTCGCGTTCCATCCTCCGGCGTTCCTCGAGATGCGCACCGGCCAGCCGGGCCCGCGACTCGGTGATCTGCTCCACCTGCCTGGCGAGCTCGGCCCGCAGACCCAGGTTGTCGATCTCCGCGGCAGCCTCCTGGACGACGGCTTCCACGACGCTGCGGTCGCTGCGCGTCGGGTCGAACTCGATGCGCGCGCTCACCTGCCCGCGGCGTAGCACGTCGACCACGTTCGAGCCGGGCACGGCCACGCGGCCGTCCGAGGTGACCCAGCCGCCGTCGGCCGGGAAGAGCGCGCGCACCTGCGGGTCACCGGTCGCCTCGACCAGGAGAGCGCCGAGCTCGGGCTGCGGCGACTGGGCAAGTCCGGCCCGCACCACCTGAACGGCGTCGAAGCGGCGACGGTTGAAGCGCCGGTCGACCACTCGACGGGCCCACGAGTACGCCGGGCGCGCGACCCCGATCGCGGCCAGTGTCGCCAGGATCGTCAGCAATTGCGAGTCCGCCTGTACAGGAAGGCTTTTGGTGATGACCACGACCACCACGCCGAAGACAGCGATGACCGCGCCGGTCGAGATCGCGTACGCCCCCGAGTCGGTGACGATCCGCTCCACGTCGTACAGCCGGTACTTCGCCACGGACATCGCGGCACCCAGCGCGATCGTGATGACGCAGATGCTCAACACCCAGCCGGCGATCTCGTCGTGTCCCAGGTACGACGCCGCGAACGACGCGACCACGCACGGCGCCAGCGGCGTCGCTCCGGCCACCAGCCACAGCAGTTGCTGGCGGGCCTCACCCCTGGCCCGACGGAAGGCCGCCACGAGCACATAAACCGAGGCAAGCAGGCAGAGGCCGAGCAGGATCACCGAGACCGCGGCCAGAACACCGATGGGTCCGGCGAGTCCCGCGATCGCCCAGGGACTGACGATGTCGTCGTACGGGCGCTCGAGATGCGAGGAGCGCAACAGGGAAGCAACTTGGAAGACCACGCCGGAGACGACCGTCAGGACGGGGAGCGCCCGGGAGGACGGCCGGACGGCCGGGGTGAACTGGAGGCCGAGGGCAAGGAAGACGAACCACCAGACGAAGCTGGTGTCGCTGAAGGTGGCGATCAAGGGTCCGTTCGCCGCCTGGTCCGGTCCCAGCGCGAGGGCGGCGTACAGGTCGGTGAAAGCGCTCCAGGTCAGGCTCGTGCCGAGCCCCAGGAAGGCCCAGCCGGCGGGCTGGTCGATGACCCGCCAGGTGAGGAGTACGCCGACCACCCAGCAGACCAGCATGGCGGCTAGGTAGAGGACGTCCGAGGGTCCGGTGAGGGCGTCACCGCCGCGTCGGTGATGGACCGCGACCTGTCCGGCGAAGAGGGCAGGTGCGAGCGGCCAGGTGACCACCCGCGCCAGCACCCGCGTTCTCCTGCCCATCTCGTCATAGTGGCAGCAAAACCGCGCGGCGTACTCAGGGACAGCCCTGATCCGAAGACAGGTGCCCACTCCGTCGTTCGTGCCTCGCGAAAGAACGACGCTGGACGGACTCAGTCAGCTCGAAGCTAGGAGTTCCGTCATGACAACCACGAAAGCGATCACCCCGGCGACCAGGACCACCACAGCAGCGAAGGTCGCCTCGGCCGCGTCGATTCTCTTCGCCGTCGCGTTCTTCTGGACCGTCGCCAGCGTCGACGTGCCGCACAAAGCAGACGACGCGAAGCTGCTCGACTGGTGGCAGCAGAGCAGCAACCAGGTGTCCGGCATCGTTTCGCAGTACTGCGCGATCGTCGCGGCCGTGTTGTTCGTTGTGCTCATCAACTACTTCAGGACCCTCACAGCGAAGACTGCGGCCCCGCAATGGACGGCGTTCGCCCGTTCGATGGGGCTGGTCTTCAGTACGACCCTGCTGGTCTCCGCCGCACTGCGTGGCGTGATCGGGCACATGGTGAAGGTCGATGGAGAGCCGCTGCCTGGGCTCGAAGTCCTCCGCTACTCCACCGCCCTCAACTACAACGTCATCGGCAGCATCACGATGACGGTACTCGGACTGACGATCCTCGCCGTCTCGGTCGTCATCGTCCGGACGGTGGTCCTGGCCAAGTGGGTCGGGTACGTCGGCCTGGTGTGCTCGGCGATCATTCTGGTCGCGAGCGCGGCGATGATGGGGCAGTTCACGATCATCTTGTCGCTGCTGTGGGCCCTCTGCCTTGGCGTCGCCATCCTGCAGCAGCCTGCCGCGAGCTGAGCAGCTTGCAGGTCAGCGCAGGTCGAGGCGCATCAGGATCCGTGGGTGCCCGGCCAGGACAGAGGTGGTGTCGGCGGCTTTGGTGAAGCCTGCGCGTTCGAAGTTCTTCCGGATCCCGGCGTACGCCATCGTCAGATCGACCTTGGCGTCGCCGTTGTCCAGCGGGTAGGCCTCGACCGCCGGGGCGCCGTGCTCGCGGGCGAACTCCACCGCGCCGGGGATGAGGGCGTGCGAGATGCCCAGCTTCCGGTGGCCGGGGCGGACGCGGACGCACCACAGCGACCAGACCGGCAGCTCATCGAGGTGCGGGATCTTGCGGTTGGTGGCGAAGGAGGTCTCCGAGCGCGGCGCGATCGCGGCCCAGCCGACGGGGGTGTCGCCGTCGTAGGCGAGCACTCCCGGAGCGGACTCGGCGCGGCACAGCCCGGCGACGTACTCGCCCCGGGCCGGGCCGCGCAGCTCGTTGTTCAGCTTGGACGGGATCCGGTAGCTAAGCACCAGCAGACGTTGGAGTCAGGTGACTTCGGACCGAGGACCGCACGAACATCCTCGAAGACCGTCGCCGGCCGGACCTCGATACTCATGGGGCAACGATCGCATGGCTAGGTCTGCAAGGCTTTCAGGGCCTCGACGTAGATCTCGGAGAAGGTGGGGAAGGGCTGGATCACGTCGCGCAGTACGTCGAGAGGTACTGCGGCCCGGATTGCCAGTGCGGCTTGCTGGAGCCACTCGCCGGCTTCAGGGCCGAGGGCGTAGGCGCCGACCAGTTTCTCGCCGTCACTGAGCAAGGTGAGGAAGCCGTTCGATTCCGCGTACTTGTGGGTGTAGGTCGCCGTCTTGGCGACACCGGAGAGCGCGGCCGTACCGGAGTACTGGGCCTCGGTCGCGCCGACCGAAGCGGCTTGCGGGTCGGTGTAGACGACGCGCGGGACGGCGTCGTAGTGAGCGTCCCTGGTTTCGCCGAGGATGTTGGCCGCGACGATGTCGCCCTGGTACTTGCCGACGTGGGTCAGCGGCCAGAGTCCGGTGACGTCGCCGATTGCCCAGAGCCGCTCACCGGCACGAAGCCGGGAGTCAACGAGGACGCCGTGGTGGTTGGGTTTGATGCCGACGGTCTCCAGCCCGATGCCCTCCACCCGGGGGCGACGGCCGGTCGCGACGAGAAGCTTGTCGCCGGACAGTTCGCGGCCGTCACTCAACACCAGGACGTAGTCGTCGCCGTCCCGTCGCGCTTCGCTGATGTCGGCGCCCAGGACGAGCTCGATGCCTTCGCGCCGGAGTGCCTCGCCGAGCGCGTCGCCCAACGCCGCGGGCTCCCGGCCCAGGAGGTGGGGACCGACGTCGACCAGGGTGACCTGACCGCCGAGACGCCGTACGACCTGCGCCATCTCGACGCCGACCGGACCTCCGCCGATGATGACGAGGTGCCGCGGGACCGCCTTCATGCTGGTCGCCTCGCGACTCGTCCAGACGCCGGTGAGCTCCCGCAGGCCGGGGATCGGTGGGATGACCGCTTCGGCGCCGTTGGCGAGCACGACGTGGTCGGCTGTATGGCGTACGCCGTCGACCTCGACGACACCTGGTCCGGCGAGCCGGCCGGTGCCGCGGAGCAGAGCGATGCCGTTCTTCGCGAGCCACTGCTCCTGACCAGCGTCGGAGTAGTCCGACACCATGAAGTCGCGCCAGGCGAACACCGCCTCGGCGTCGACCTCGGCAGTGGCGCCGGCGTCGCGTGCTTCCTGCACGGCCTCTCCGGGGCGAAGCAAGGACTTGGACGGAATGCACGCGTAGTAGGAGCATTCGCCCCCGACCAGTTCACGTTCCACGATTGCTACCCGCAGACCGCCCGCTGCCAGCGCACCGGCGGCATGCTCACCAGGTGATCCGCCGCCCAGGACGATCACGTCGTAGTCGCTTGTCATGGCTCTGCAACCCCCTGATCGTCAGCGGCCGGGAAGGCGTTCGGTGATTTCCTGGAGCACCCAGCCGTTGCCGTCCGGGTCCTCGAAGGAGGCGAACGAGCTGTAGCTCGTGTGCTTCGGATCCGGACCGGCGACCCGGCCTTCGGTACCGGCGTGATGGAAGACGCCGCCGGCGTCGTGGAAGACCTCGCTGATCTCGAGCCCGCGGTCGGCGATCTCGGCGCGGGCCGCTTCGATATCGGTCACGACGAGATGCAGGCCCTGGGCCGAACCCGGGTCGGCCGTGGTCAGCCCGGTGCCGAAGATGACGGAGGCGGGGGAGCCGGGCGGGGTCACCTGGATCACGCGGTAGTTCTCGTCGCCGACGAAGTCCGCGTCCTCCCGCCAGCCGAGAGTCTTGTAGAAGGTCTTGGCCCGATCCACGTCGGAAACGGGAATGACCAGAACCTCGAGCTTCATGTCCATGAGAGTGCAATTCCTTTCGGTGTGATCAGAGCGGGAGTTCGGTGCCGGCGTACTCGGCGACCATGTAGGCGGCGTACCAGTCGGGCCAGTCGGGATCCGCCTCGCCGGTGCGCTTCTCGTGCTCGCCGTGCGCGGTCGCGGCCCGGACCAGCGCAGCCTTGACGTCGTTGACCGAGGTGTAAGACAAGATCCCGGCCTGGGCATTCGTGGTGTTCATGCTGACCCCTCTGTGGTGTGGTAGGTACCCACCTACAGTCGCTCTTCCGGGTCTGCGTCGCATCAGTGAGAGTCCCTGGTGCTCACGCGGGCCGACCTCAGGAGTCGCTCGAGCGGCTGAAGAGCTGGAGGAAGAGCAGGAAGACGTTGAGGATGTCGAGGAAGATCGACGCGGCCAGCAGGGGTGCGGACGCGAGGTCGGTGGACACCCGCAACCGCTGGAAGTCGAAGGCGACCAGACCGGCGAAGATCACCAGGCCGAGGATCGAGTAGATCAGCGCGCCGCCCGGGATCTGCACGAAGATCAGCACGATGCCGAAGAGGATCAGGGCGATCAGCGCCCACGAGGCGATCCGGGCGATCGCGGTCAGATCCCGGCGGGTGGCATACCCGGCGGCGCCGAAGCCGGCGACGAACAGGGCAGTCGCGCCACCGGCCTGCCAGAGCGCGGTCGGGTCGGCGGCGGCGTAGAACGCGAGGGTCGGCGCGATCGCCAGCCCCATCAGCAGACCGAACGCGCTGAGCAGTACGACGGCCAGGCCGACCGATCGGCGGATGGCGAACTGCATCCCGATCAGGGTTCCGAAGGCGGCGATGAAGGCGATGATGCCGACACCGCCGTGGAGGTTGCGGCCGAGATAGGCGCCGGCGGCGAACAGTGCGGTGGTGGTGGCGACGTACTGCATCGTCTGCGCGAACAGGGTGTGCGTGCGGTCCCGGCTCGTCAGGCCGGCGGTTGTGGTGCTCATTTCGAGTGCTCCCTGGGTGAGTGGGTGGCTATTCCACCTCCAC
>NZ_DASRXP010000076.1:0-4906 GCF_035687465.1 Kribbella sp. | reverse complement strand
GGTTCGGCGATCGAGGCGCCGATGGGGTGGCGACGGCTGTCAGCGTCTTGCCGAAGGAGATCTTTGCTCGGGCGAGTGACTCGCCGGCCATCGTCAGGCGGCTGCCGGTAACCGCGTCGTAGATGGCGACCTTCGCGTCGTAGAGCACCCCTGCGGTCGGGTTCGGTATGCCGCAGGTGTTCTTCTCGTTCCTCGTTGCGGTGACGGAGAGCTGGCGGAGTGCCTTGGAGCTGTCTACGAATGCCGCAACCTGCCAGTGTTCGGTCAGCAGCGCCGCGGGTGCATGGACGGGTCCGAGCGACTTCCGCTCCTTCTCGAGCTCTGCAGCCAGTTGTAGTCGGGCAGTGTCGACGGCAGGCAGGCTGGTCGCTGCGACCACCTGGGCCAGGTACGGCCGGATTCGCTGCTCCATGCCGGTCAACAGGCTCTGGTACTGCGCGACGGTCAGTGGTGGTTGCGCCGAGGGCGTGGTCGCCGCCGGGCCCTCGTTGCTCTGCTTCTCGCCGGATCCGCTACAGCCCGTGACGCCGAGGAGGGCGACTGCAAGAGTTGCCGCCGCAACCCGCTTGCCGCTGATCCGCATATACCGTCCCCAGGTCGACTCTCCGACCCCACCATTCTCCCCCAACGCCAGCCCCCACCGGTCCAACGACAGCTTCCTGTCACGAACCACCACTACAGATCACGTCGTACTGCGGTCGCCCCGCGGTTCGTAGTACTGGGGCTGGTCAGGGGTTGGTGGGGTGGTAGGCGCAGGCGTCGTTCAGGTCCTCGGCGCTGCCCGCGGGGGGCTTGGCCGGGGTGGTCTTGCCCGTGCTGGGCTTCCTCGTCGTGGTGGTCGACGGGGTGGACGCGACCGGCTGGGTGACCTTCGGCTCGATCGCCTTGTGCACGATCTCGCGCATGCCCTCGTAGTTGGGGTTCTGGCCGCTCGGGAAGTTCTTCGCCTTGTCCAGGTCGACGTTGGTGACCTTGGCGTCCTTCACCTTCAGCCCGAGGTCGATGAACGCCGGCAGGATCTCCTGCGGGATGTCGGTCTGCAGCAGGTTCTTGCTGGCGGACGCGATCTGCTGGTACTTCGTCACCAGCGCCGCCGGGTTGGCGCTGCCCACGATCGCGTGGATCGTGCAGCGCTGCCGCTCCTGCCGCGATGGGGCATCCAGACCGTACCGGCCGCGGGCGAACCAGAGCGCGTCGTGCCCGTCCAGCTTCTGGTTCGGGCCGGGCTCGAGGTAGTCCTTCGGCAGGACGTCGTCGGCCGAGCCCGGACCGCGAGTGTCGCCGCCGATCGGGACCTTGTAGTTGATGTTGACCGTGATACCGCCGAGCGCGTCGACGATCGACTCGAAACCCTTGAGGTTGACCTGCATGTAGTAGTCCAGCTTCAGGCCCATCGCCTCGCCGACTGACACCTTGAGCACGTCCGCGCCCTCGTTGTCCGACGGTCCCAGGGCCCCGGGGTGCGCGGCCGGGAGGTTCCGGTACATGGCGTCGAGGTAGTACTCCGACTGCTCGGCCGGGCCGCTCGGGTCGTAGAAGCCGTCCGGGTAGAACTTGTGCAGCGGCGAGTCCTCCGGGAACGGCATCCGCATCCAGTTCCGGCTCAGCGAGATCAGCGCGGTGTTACCGGTCTTGGTGTCGATGCTGGCAACCATCACCGTGTCGGTCCGGGTGCCCTCGCGACCGGCGCCGTCGTCAGCGCCGAGCAGCAGGATGTTCAGCCGGGGAGTGTCCGCCCAGGGGTCCTTCTTGTCCTCGACCTTGGGCCGGGTGGCGCTCTTGGAGTTCTTCTCGGACTGGAAGACGCTGCCGACCAGGTCGCGCTGCGCCATCACGGTCTGCGCGGCGACGGTGGTCGGGACGGCGATGCCGAAGCAGATCAGCCCGACGACCGCCGAACCGGCGAACCGGCCGGCCGCCGTGATGCTGACCGGGCGGAGCAGTTTGTGCGAGGAGACGACGATGCAGATCCAGCAGAAGCCGAGCAGCACCACCACACCGGTGGCGATCAGCAGCTGACGGGGATCCACCAGGAGCGCGACGACCGAGTCACGCCTGGTCAGGCCGATGTATGCGCCGAGACAGAGCAGGCCGATGCTCAGCGTCATGATGAACGCGCCGAGCTTGGCCCGACCGCCCATCACGAACCCGGAACCGGGGATCAGGGCGGCGACCAGGGTCAGGCCGATCGTCTTCGAGACGGATCGGGCCCGGTACGCCCGGTGACGGGACCGGTTGGCCCTGGGCGCAGACCTGCGACCAGCAGCGCGAGTGCTCCGCGACATGGCTCCGTTTCCTGATCGACGACGTGGCGGCGGTGACGGGTCGCGCGATGACGACCCGGTACTCCCAGTACTTCAGACGCCGGCACGACCTCCTTGGTTTACCTCTACTTCGTTCCCCGCCGATTCGAGCCAGATTACAGGGGCCCCGGGCGACACTCCCAAGCCCTCCGGAACCCGCTTTGCCGCACACCCCCCTGTCCGGATAGTCTTGGCCGTCGTCGAGTCCCGTTGGGACCGTCGGAGGAGGCGTCGCCTAGTCCGGTCGATGGCGCCCGCCTGCTAAGCGGGTTGAGGGTAATCCCCTCTCGGGGGTTCAAATCCCCCCGCCTCCGCAAGGAAAGAGAGCCGTTCGGCGCCGCCAGGCGTCGGGCGGCTCTCGTCATTGCGCAGCCGGGGCGATGCAGGGAGGCGCAGCCGGTTCCCCCCGCCTCCGCAGTAATTGAAGGTCGTCAAGCCCCAGGGCTTGGCGGCCTTCGCTCATTTCTTGCTCATTTTCTTACACGGCTCGGTTGCCGACGCTGGGCGTGACGCGGACTGACGAGATCGGGAAGACCGTGGGTCTCAAGAATTCGCAACTAACCGCCCTGTTGAAGCATCTGGTTGAGCAGAAGCACGTTGAGCAGCCCACGCGCGGGGTGACGCGATCGCTGCTTCCACATTTCGCCCGTCCGCTCAGGATGGGGCAACAAGGGGAGGAACCCTACGCATGAAGCTCAACACCAAGGTCAACGGCCGCCTCGCGGCTGCCGGTACGGCCCTCACGCTGGCCGCGACCGCTGTCGGTATCTCGCTGCTCGGTGGGGGTGCCGCCACGGCGGCAGAACCGGGCGAGCGTCAGGCCGTCGCGCCGGCGAACAGCGTGTACAGCGGCTCGATCGTCAACGGGCAGGTTTTCCAGTCCGACCTGGCCCCGGCCGTCAACACGGCGTACCTGTCGACCTACAACAACACCGTCGGCTTCCCGGCCCTGAAGTCGGACGTGGCGGCCAAGCTCAACCTGGGCGAAGGCTCGGTCGTGAAGACCGTCGCGCCGACCGCCATCGTCACGATGGGTGGCTCGTTTGCCACCGGTAAGACCAAGGTCGGGGAGTTCAACCTCCCGGCCGGTCGCTGGCTGGTGAACACGTCCGGCTTCTTCCTGCGGACGGTCGCTGGGGTCGAGGGCACCCGTCCCCAGCTCGCACTGCGGATCGGTGACAGCTACGGAGCTCCGATCGTCTGGGGTACGGACGCCGGAACGGTGATGGGTGCGGAGATCTCGGAGTCCGTGAACCGGGAGGTCACCGGCTCGGACGTCAAGGTCGTCACCCTCGCCGCGCCCGCCACCGTGAACGTCTACGGCTTCGGCTACAACGACGACACCAGCGCTGCTGGCAGTGGCCAGATCACTGTGAAGGCGCAGATCAGCGCCGTCCGCATCGGCTAGCTTCTCGCCTCCGAGGAGCCGGTACAGCGCACTGGTGACGCTGAAGCCGGTTCCCGCTGCTCCGCAGGATTGAAGGCCGTCAAGCCCTAAGGCTTGGCGGCCTCCAGTCATTTCTTGCTCAATTTCTGACACGGCTCGGTTGCCGACGGCGTGGCGGCTGGGCGGAGGAGTAAGTTGAGTGCGCCCGAGTGAGTGAGGCAGCGGTGAGGAACGGGTGTCAGTTCCTACGACGGCCTCGCGAAAGGGTGTGACCGTGATGACGGACCAAGCCATCCGGATGCCGGTGTTCGACCTTCGTTCGATCCTCAACCTGGCCCTGCCGGCCCATGTCGACGCTCTGGTGGACGGCGACTGGCGCCCCGCCTGGCTGATCGGCCGGCTGCACTGCGGCGACGGCCCGATCGCCCTGATCCAGTACGCCGACGCCGCCGGCCGCGAACACACCCGCCGCCTCCCCCTGACCCACATCTCCCCCCGCCCTTAAGACGCTGACGTCCGAAGAACTGGAGACCCGTCCCGCCATTTCTTCGGACGTCAGCAGGTTGGCGGGCGCGGCGAAGCGCCCCGGTCCCGTGGGGATCGGGGCGCTTCGTTCGGCCATCCGGCGTACTGGCTTCCGGTCAGCCGCCGGACGGGTCCGGTTGCCCGAGCCAAGGTCGACCGTCGACCAGGCGAGGTCGACCCTGGCTGGGGGAATCAGTTGCCGAGGCGGGCCTTCAGGTCGTCGAGTTCCACCTTGAGGGCGGCCGGCACCTTGTCGCCGAGCTTCGCGAACCACTCCTCGATCAGCGGGATCTCGGCCTTCCACTCCTCGTCGTCCACGCTCAGCGCCACCTGCAGCGCCTCGACGCTCAGATCTAGCCCGCTCACGTCGAGTGAGTCGACCGTGGGCACCCGCCCGATCGGGGTCTCAACCGCGGCCGCCTGGCCCTCGAGCCGATCGATCACCCACTTGAGCACCCGGCCGTTCTCGCTGAACCCCGGCCAGACGAACTTCCCGTCCTCGTCCTTGCGGAACCAGTTGACGTAGAAGATCTTCGGCAGCTTGCACGCGTCGTTGTCCTTGCCGACGGTGATCCAGTGGTTCAGGTAGTCACCCGCGTTGTAACCGATGAACGGCAGCATCGCCATCGGGTCGCGACGCACCACGCCGACCTTGCCGACCGCGGCCGCGGTGGTCTCGGACGACAGCGTC
>NZ_DASRXP010000075.1:0-11325 GCF_035687465.1 Kribbella sp. | reverse complement strand
CAACCCGACACTATGCAGCTCGACGGGCAGCTCGATGGCGTCGAACCCGCCAGGTTGAGTGGAGTGTGAGGGCCGACATGGAGTGGATGCGAGCGGTAAGCCGGCTGCGCGAACAACGCCGGCCGGGCGTGCTGGTCACCTTGATGTCGGTCCGCGGGCACTCCCCCCGAGAGGCCGGCGCCAAGATGGTGGTCGCCGACGACCGAACCTGGGCCACAGTTGGCGGCGGCAATCTCGAGGCGGTCGCGATCGAGCGATCACACGCACTACTAGCAGCCCGTACTACGGAACCCGAAGTACTGGAGTTCGCGCTGTCGGACAAAGCGCCGTACCAGCAGGCGGTTCAGTGTTGTGGCGGCGAGGTGAAGCTGCTGCTCGAACCGCTGCCGGTGGTTCCGTCCGTCGCGATCTTCGGGATGGGCCATGTCGGTCTCGAGCTCGCCCGGATCCTGTCCCGGCAGGACGTGGAACTCCACCTGGTCGACTCGCGACCTGACCAGCTCGTGCCCGAGCGGCTGTCCGTCCTGGACGACGCCGTGGCGAACGTCCATGTCCACCAGGTCCCGATGCTGCCCGAACTGGTGCTCGGCGAACTGCCGCCGGGCACGCACGCGCTGGTGATGACGCATGACCACGCAGAGGACGCTGCCCTCTGCGATGCGGCGCTGCGCAACGGCCAATTGGCCACGATCGGCCTGATCGGGTCCAGCGCGAAGTGGGCGCGGTTCCGCCGCAAACTCGCCGACGACGGCCTCCCGGCCGAGGCGATCGACAAGATCATCACGCCGATCGGCCTGCCCGAGGTGGTTGGCAAGGAGCCGGCCACGATCGCGGTCAGCGTCGCGGCCTGGCTGCTCCAACTGTTCGTTGCCGAGCGCAACTCCGCGCCGGTTCACCGTGAGGCAAAAGCATGACCCTCTTCCGAGGCACGTTCCTCGATACTCCGCAGAACCCGTTCACCGGTGGCACGCTCCGGGTCGACACCGACGCCGCACTGCTGGTCGAGGACGGCGTGATCACTGCCCGGGGGCCCTACCCGGACCTCCGCCGCGCGCATCCGGCCGAGCAGATCGTCGACCTGACGGGTGGGCTGGTGCTGCCCGGGTTCGTGGACACGCATGTCCACTTCCCGCAGATCCGGGCGGTCGGCGGCATGGGCATGCCTCTGATGGAGTGGCTCGACAAGTACGCGCTGCCGGAGGAAGCCAAGATGGCCGACGTGGACTACGCGGCGGGAGTCGCCGCCGAGTTCGTGCGTGGTCTGGCGGCCGCGGGCACGACGTCGGCGTTGGTCTTCGGTGCTCACTATGCCGACGCGGTCGACACGCTCTTCACCGCCGCCTCACGAGTAGGCCTGAGGATCACCAGCGGGCTGGTCGTGAGTGACCGGTTCCTCCGACCGGAACTGCTCACCACACCGGAGCGCGCACACACCGAGTCGCTCGCCCTGGCACAACGCTGGCACGGCGTCGGACGCAACCGGTACGCCGTAACGCCGCGCTTCTCGCTCTCCTGCACGGACGAGCTCCTCGCGGCCTGCCACACGACGCTGGAGGAGATCCCGGGCGCACTGTTCACGTCGCACCTCAACGAGAACGAGGCTGAGATCGCCACCGTCGCCGAACTCTTCGCCGGCAGCGACTACCTCGGCACCTACGACCGGCACGGACTGGTCGACCACCGAAGCGTCTTCGCCCACAACGTCCATCCCACCGACGTCGAGCTCAAGCTGCTCGCGGAGACCGGTGCGACTGTTGCCCATTGCCCGACGAGCAACGCCGTCCTCGGCAGCGGGCTGTTCCCACTGAGCCGCCATCTCGACCACGGCGTGCGAGTAGCACTTGGCTCGGACGTCGGCGCTGGCACGGGATTCTCGCTGCTGAAGGAGGGGCTCCAGGCCTACTTCTGCCAGCAGTTGCTCGGCGATCACGGGCGTCCACTCAGCGCGGCGCACTTGTTGCACCTAGCAACGACAGCCGGCGCCGAGGCACTCGGCATGAGCGCCGACGTCGGCGACCTGAGCGTCGGCAAACGCTTCGACGCCCAACTACTGCGCCCGGCCGAAGGCTCACCCCTGGCAGTCGGCATCACCCACGCCGCCGACGCCGAAGACACCCTGGCCCGCGTCTTCACCCTCGGCACCCCCGCCGACGTCCGCGCCGTCTGGATCGACGGCGAACTGTTGAACGAATCCTCATCGAAGGTGTGATCTGTGGACCTCCAGCAATTCAACTCCACGCCGCCCGACCAGCTGCGCCCGATGCTGGCCGCCTGCTGCGACGTCCAGCGCTGGGTTGACCGTATCCTCACCGGCCGACCGTACGGCGAGCTCGCAGCGGTCACCGAGGTCGCCGACCGGGCTGCGCGAGACCTTGACGACAGCGAGGTCGCCCAAGCGCTCGCTGCCCACCCGCGGATCGGCGACCGAGCGGACGGCGACGGCACCGAGGCCACGTGGTCGCGCAAGGAGCAGGCGGGTGTCGGTGACGACCCCGGGATCCGCGCGGCACTCACAGCCGGGAATCGTGAGTACGAAGAGCGGTTCGGCCGGGTCTTCCTGATCTGCGCCACCGGACTGTCGGCCGAAGAGATGCTCACCAGCCTGCGCCGACGGCTGACGAACGACGAGGCCGCCGAAGCTCACGTAGTACGGGACGAGCTGCGCAAGATCGCCGTACTGCGCCTCGCGAAACTCGTTGCAAGCGGCAAGGAGATCCCCGCATGAGCACCATCACCACCCACGTTCTCGACACCGGCCTCGGGCGACCGGCTCGCGACGTCGGAGTGCGGCTGTCCCGGCTCGAGGACGGCGAGCCCGTCGTGATCGCGACCGGCAGCACCGACGACGACGGCCGGATCGGCAAGCTGACACCCACCGAACTCGAGCCCGGCACCTACCAACTCCGGTTCGACGTCGCGGCGTACGCGACAGCGACCGACCAGGACATCTTCTTTCCCGAGGTCATCGTGACCTTCACGATCACCGACGAGCGGCATTACCACGTCCCGTTGCTGCTCAGCCCGTTCGCCTTTTCCACCTATCGAGGGAGCTGATCCGATGGCGATCCACCTGGGAGCCAACCAGTACGGCAAGGCCGAGAGCCGAGTCGTGCGCATCTACCGTGACACCCCTCGCCATCAGATCCGCGACCTCAACGTCTCCTCCGCACTGCGCGGCCGGTTCGAGAACGCGCACACGACCGGCGACCAGTCCGACGTCCTGCCGACCGACAGCCAGAAGAACACCGCCTTCGCCTTCGCCAAGGAGAAGGGCGTCGGCGCGATCGAGGATTTCGCGCTGACGCTGGGCGACCAGTTCCTGCAAGCCTCCGCCGCGGCCGACGGCGCCCGGGTCGAGATCGAGGAGTACCCCTGGGAGCGGATCTCCGTGGACGGCGCCGGCCACGACCACTCCTTCGTCCGCAGCGGCAGCGGACTCCGGACGACGGTGGTCAACGTCGAGGGCCGGGGTGAGGACCGCAGGGCGTACGTCGTGTCGGGCATCCGCGACCTGGTCGTGCTCAAGTCCACCGGCTCGGAGTTCCACGGCTTCCTCAAGGACAAGTACACGACCCTGCCGGAAACCGACGACCGCATTCTCGCCACCTCGCTGGTCGCCCGGTGGCGCTATGACCACACCGACGTGGACTGGGACAAGTCGTACGACGAGATCAAGGGCCTGCTGCTCGAGCAGTTCGCGAAGATCCACAGCCTCGCGCTCCAGCAGACGCTGTACGGGATGGGCGAGGCCGTGCTCCAGCGGCACCCCGAGGTCGCGGAGATCAAGTTCTCGGCGCCCAACAAGCACCACTTCCTGGTGGACCTGTCGCCCTTCGGTGTGGAGAACCCTGGCGAGGTGTTCATCGCCGCGGATCGTCCGTACGGCCTGATCGAGGCCACCGTGGTCCGTGACGACGCCAGCGATGCGGGAAGCGCCTGGCACGCCGTACCGGGCTTCTGCTGAGCGGCGGGCCGATGAGCACCGCGCCGCTCGTCATCGACGGAGCCACCGTCGTCACCCTCGACGGCGAGCGACGCGAGCTCACCACCGGCCACGTGGTTGCTGCTGGCAACCGCATCGTCGCTGTCGGCCCCGGGCCCGCGCCGGCGTACGAGGGAGCGCGGGTGATCGATGGGCGCGGGTGTCTCGTCACACCCGGCTTCGTCAACACCCATCAGCATCTCTACCAGTGGGTGACTCGTGGGCTCGCCGCCGATGCCACCCTGTTCGGCTGGCTGACCGCGCTCTACCCGGTCTGGTCCGGGATCGACGAAGAGTCCGTCCACGTCGCGGCAAAGGGCGCGTTGGCTCGGCTCGCCCGCACCGGGTGCACGACCGCGGCGGATCACCACTATGTCTTTCCCAGGTCGGGCGGTGAGCTGCTCGAAGCGGAGATCCGTGCCGCCGCCGAGGTGGGACTTCGGTTCCACCCGGCGCGGGGATCGATGGATCTCAGCGAGAAGGACGGTGGGCTGCCGCCGGATTCCGTGGTCCAGGATCGCGACGAGATCCTGGCCGCGACCGAGGCGGCGATCGACCGCTGGCACGATCCCGCACCGGATTCGATGCTGCGGCTCGTGGTCGCACCCTGTTCGCCGTTCAGCGTCACCGGCGAGCTCATGCGCGAGTCGGCGGAGCTCGCCCGCCGGAAAGGAGTCCGGCTCCACACCCATCTGGCTGAGACCACGGATGAGGGCGACTGGTGTCAGGAGAGGTTCGGCTGCACGCCCTCGGAGTACGCCGAAGAACTTGGGTGGACCGGTCCGGACGTGTGGTTCGCGCACGGCATCCACTTCGACGATGCGGAGATCAAGCGGCTTGGCCGGACCGCCACCGGCGTCGCTCACTGCCCGAGCTCCAACGCCCGCCTCGGGGCCGGGATCGCGCGCGTCGCCGACCTGCGCGCGGCCGGCTGTCCGGTCGGCCTCGGCGTGGATGGTGCCGCCAGCAACGAAGCGGGCAGCCTGCTCGAAGAGGTGCGTCACGCCCTGCTCTTCGCCCGGGCGAGAGGCGGCCCGCAGGCGCTCGGCGTACGGGCTGCGTTGGAGCTGGCGACGCTCGACGGCGCCCGCATCCTTGGTCGCGAGCACGAGATCGGTTCGGTGGAGGTGGGCAAGCTGGCCGACCTCGCGCTGTGGCGGCTCGACACCCTCGCGCACTCCGGCATCGCCGACCCGGTGGCCGCGCTGGTCCTGGGGTCGCCGCCGCCCTTGGAGTTGCTGCTCGTGAACGGACGCCCCGTCGTCGAGCACGACACTGTCATCACCGTCGACGAATCCACCCTGGCCACACAGGTCGCAAGCGTCCAAAAACACCTCACCACTCCCCCACTCTGATCATTCGCCCCCTTTTCACGCTTCGAATGGACGCGCGTCTCAGCGACAGGGTGAAAAGAGGGCGGATGATCACAAGGGTTGGGGGCGCCGGGCCAGCTTTGCCAGTCCGGCGGCGTCTACACCGATCAGCTTGTCGACCTCTGACATCTCAGCGGCACCACAGTCGAGTCCGCGCAGCAGATAGCCCGCCAGAGCAGCGGCGGTCGCGGGTTCGTCGAGGTAGCCGGACTCGCCCCCGCTGACGTAGGCGCGCAGCCGAGCGGCCGCGGACTCCAGACCCTCGCGATAGAACAGGTAGTTCGCGACGAAACGGGTCGGCAGTTGTGCCGGATGCATGTCCCACCCCTGGTAGATGCCGCGCACGAGCGAGCGTCGTACCAGGCGCTGATGGAGCCGCCAGGCGGCGCGCACCGCGTCGCGATCACCGACCGGCAGGACGTTGGTGGAGCCATCGGACACAAACACCCCCGTGCCGGCCGCGGCCAACTGCATGACGTCCTTGGCGTGGTCGGCGACCGGGTGCTCCATGCTCTGGTACGCCGCTGCGACTCCGAGCGAGGCCGAGTAGTCATAAGTGCCGTAATGCAGACCGGTAACCCGCCCCGCACCGGCACTGATCATCCGAGCCACGAGCGCGGTGCCATCCGGACCGAGGATCGACTGGGGCGTTTCGATCTGGATCTCGAACTTCAGCGACCCCGAGGGCACCGCATGGACGCGCTCGATCGCCGCCAGTACGACCACCATCGCCTCGACCTGATCCACCGACGTGACCTTTGCGAGCGTGACGACGAAGCCGTCAGTCAGCGCTCCGGCATCGGACAACTCACCGACGAACAAGTCGAGCGTCCGTACTCCGCGCCGGCGGCTCGGCGCCTCGAGCGACTTGATCCGAAGCCCGTGGTACGGCGGGGCCGAGGCGGACTTCACGGTCTCCGCCAGGGAACGGGCCGCAGCGATCGCGGCCTCATCCTCCTGCTCGTCAGGCCTGGTCCCGTAGCCGTCCTCGAAGTCGATGCGCAGATCCTCGATCGGTTCGCGGTCCAGCTTGGCGCGCAGCCGCTCGTAGATCTCGACAGCCTGATCGGGTGGCAACTCGAGCGCCTCGGCCAACTCCGTCGCCGAGTGGCCGTGCTGGTCGAGCACCGCCTTGGCGTCCGTCACCCACTCGCCGACCATGCCGGCGTGATACCGGTCGGCCGGTACATAGACGGTGTGAACTGGTTGCCGGACGCCACGATCACCCGGGTAGCGCGCGGCCAACTCCGCGTCGGCATCAGCCAATCGCCGATCCAGCTCTTCGGCGAGGGCGTCGAGGTCAGTCATGACCGAACCACCTTACGATCCTTGGGATTTCGTAATGCGGATACTAGTATCTACTCTGCGGAAGTGGCAACGCTGCTCGTCTTCCGGAATCTGGCGCTAAACTTCCGTGATCCGGAAGACTTGAGCAGGGAGGCCCGCAGTGACCGAAGCGAACGGCGGTAAGGGCCGCTCCGGCAGCGTGCAGTCCATCGAGCGGGCCTTCGGACTGCTCGAGATGATGGCCGACGCGGGCGGGATGATGGGTCTGTCCCAGCTGGCGGCGGCCTCGGGTCTGCCCCTGCCGACGATCCACCGGCTCGTCCGCACGCTCGTCGACCTCGGCTACTTGCGCCAGGAGCCGTCGCGGCAATACGTCCTCGGCCCCCGGCTGATCCGGCTCGGCGAGAGCTCCTCCAACATGCTGAGCGTCTGGGCCCGTCCCCATCTGGCCCGACTGGTCGACGAGTTCGGCGAATCGGCCAACATGGCCATGCTCGACGGCGACCAGATCGTGTATCTCGCGCAGGTCCAGTCCCGGCACTCGATGCGGATGTTCACCGAGGTCGGACGCCGGGTGCTCCCCCACTGCACCGCCGTCGGGAAGGCGATCCTCGCGCGTCTGCCGGAACCCGAGGTCCGCGAACTGCTGCGCCGCACGGGTATGCCCAAGCACACGCAGACCACCATCACCGACGTCGACGCTTTCATGGCGCAACTGCACAGAGCCCAGCAGGACGGCTACGCCACCGACGAAGGCGAGCAGGAACTCGGCGTCCGCTGCGTAGCCGTCGCGGTACCCGACGCCCCCTCCAGGCTGGCAATGTCGATCTCTGGCCCCGCCGGCCGAATGACCGAGGACCTGGTGGAGCACGCGGTCCCCTCACTCACCCAGGCCGCCAAGGCCTTCTCCGAAGACCTGCGCTAGCCCCGCTTGCGGCGGAAGAGCAGGGCCGTGACGACGGATCCGACGACGAAGAATCCGGCCGCCCACCAGTAGGCGGTGGAGTAGCTGTGCAGGGTGGCATCGGCGGCGGCCCGGGGGTCGGACGGGTGCTGCTGCACGTAGCGGATCGCGGCGCTCGCGACCAGGGTGTTCAGCAGCGCGGTACTGATCGAACCCCCGATCTGCTGAGCGGTGTTCGCGGTCGCCGAAGCGACACCCTGGTCGCTCATCCGCACACCGAGCGTCGCCCGGCTGATCGCCACGGGCATCGTCATACCGATGCCCGCGCCGATCAGGAGTAGTGGAGGCAGCACGTGCTGCGGGTAGGTGCTGTGGAGTCCCAGTCGGGTCAGCAGAGCCATGCCGCCCGCGCCCAGGAGCATGCCGATGGGCACGATCACCTTCGGGCTGAACCTCGGTACCAGGAAGTTGGTGGACAGTTGCGCCATCACCATCACCATGCCGACCATCGGCAGGAACGCGACGCCGTTCTTGAGCGGCGAGTAGTGGAGCGTTCCCTGCAGGTAGTAGGTGAGGAAGAGAAAGACGCCGAACAGCCCGGCCGACGCGATCAGCGCGGCCAACAGGGCGGCGCCGCGATCGCGGTCGTCCAGCACCCGAAGCGGCAGCAGGGGGTGCTTGGCCCGGGTCTGCCAGCCGACGAACGCCAGCAACAGCAGGCCGCCGACGCCGAGGAAGCCCCAGACCGTCCAACTGCTCCAGGGGTGCGTCTCGGCGTTGGCGAAGCCGTACACGATGCAGAACAGCCCGCCCGAGACCAGCACCACACCGGGGATGTCCAGCTTGGGCCGCTGTTCCGGCACCGAACTGTCCAGGAACAGGACCGCACCGACGAGCACCAGGACCGCGAGGATGTCGTTGACGTACAGCGTCCACCGCCAGTCCAGGTACTCGGTGAGCGCTCCACCGAGCACCAGGCCGATCGCGGACCCGGATCCGGCGACAGCGCCGTACACGCCGAACGCCCTGGCCCGCTCCCTCGGCTCGGTGAACGTCGTGGTCAGCAGGGACAGCGCGGTCGGAGCGAGCAGCGCCGCGAAGCCGCCCTGGACCGCGCGGGCCGTCACCAGCATCGTGTAATTGACGGCGGCACCCCCGATCGCCGACACGACGGCGAAGCCGACCACGCCGACGATGAACGTCCGCTTCCGCCCGAACAGGTCGGCCAGCCGGCCGCCGAGCAGCAGCAGACTGCCGAAAGCCAGCGAGTAGGCGGTGACGATCCATTGACGGCCATCGTTGTTGAAGTGCAGAGCCTGCTGGGCCGACGGCAGCGCGATGCTCACGATGGTCGCGTCAAGCACCACCATCAGAAAGGCGAGGCTGATCACAGCCAGGGCCCACCAGCGATGCCCTCGGCCCGCGTGGACGGCCGCACCGGACGCCCGTGCGCGGGCGGTGCTGACAGACGCGGCAGCCTCACTGGATGACATGAAGGTCCTTCCTCTCCAGCCACTCAGCTGCCGATCGACAAGCGGAGGGCACGGTTCGCTTCTCCTTTCGACGATGGCATCGGCATAACGCACAGGCATCGAAGGCAGCAGGACCCGCGCACCCCGGTAGCCGCAACTCAGGGCCTCCGGCTAGCGGTCACACGTGGCTAGGCGCTGACCGCTCGGGACAGGGCACGGCCAAACTCGCCGTGAGCAGTCACTTGCACTCCGTCGAGCTCCAGCCAACTGGCCATCAGTTCGAGCTCAGCCGCCAGCGGTTCGGCGATCTCGCCGTCCGGTACGCCGGGTTCGGCGGTGACTGTCGGAACGACCAGGGCGGAGTTCCGGCGATCCGCCTTCAGATCGACCCTGGCGACCAGCCGGTCACCGAGCAGGAACGGCAGCACGTAGTACCCGTGCACCCGCTTCGCCGCGGGCGTGTAGATGCCGATCCGGTAGAAGAAGTCGAACAGCCGATGAGTGCGATCGCGATTCCAGATCAGCGTGTCGAACGGCGACAGCAACGCCCGGGCCCGGATCGGCCGATCCTCCGCCTCCGACCACAAGTAGCTCTGCTGAGGCACCCCATCGACGCGCACCGGAACCAGCTCCCCGGAGTCCACCAACTCGCTGATCACGATCCTGGTGATTGCCGCGGGCAACGGAAAGTGGCCGCCGGTGGCGCCGCACAGTTCGCGCGCGGTGGCGACACCGAGCGCGCGGGCGGAGATCCGGACCAGCTCCCGACGGGCCTCCTCGGCGCTGGGCTCGGACCCACGCAGTACGGCGGCCGGCAGCACTCGCTCGGTGAGGTCGTACTGGCGCTCGAAGTTTCGCCGGCCCGCGATCGTCACCTGGCCCGTGCAGAACAGGTACTCGATCGCGATCTTGGCGTCCTGCCAGTTCCACATCCGCCCGGTACTCGGATCCGGGTCGGGGTCCGACTTCTTGCGGCGTAGGTCGTCCGGACTCGCCTCGCCGGCCGTGATCGGCCCACCTTCGGTCACCCTCGCGAGCACCTCGTCGACGAACCCGGGCCGCTCAACGCTCAACCGCTGCATACCGACGACGACCGACCACGGCGCCGTCAGCGCGGGGTCCATCGGGGCACTCCAGTCCTGCCGTTCGGCCGCCCGCATTCGCCAACGCTGCAACGGGTAGCCGCTCAGCGGAAGCAAGCTCGCCTTGTGCCCCCAGAAGTACTCGAACAGCTCCCGATCAGCACCCCAGCACATCCGATCCAGCGTCGTCCGCGCGTAAGGCCCGAGCCGAGCAAACAACGGCAGATAATGCGAACGGCACAACACGTTCACCGAATCGAGCTGCAGTACGCCGAGACGTTCGATCATCCGCCGGAGATGCCGTACGTCGACTCGCCCAGCCGGCCGTGGCTCCGCGAACCCCTGCGCAGTCAGCGCGATCCGCCGCGCCACGTCGATCGGGACCGTCTCACCAGCCGAGTGCGCCATGGGCCGAACCTATCGCCAGGCGCGAGCAAATCAGCGCAACAGTGGGAGAAGCTGGTCGCCGACCCGGACGATCTCCTCCCGGTACGGCGTATCGGACAGGATGAAATGCGTGATGCCCAGGTCCTGGTACTTGCGCAGGGACTTGGCCACGTCCTCCGCCGAGCCGACCAGCCAGGTGGTGCCGGCGCCGCCACCGCCGTACTTGCCGGGCGCGGTGTAGAGGTTGTCGTCGAGGACGTCGCCCCGCTCCGCCAGCTCGAGGAGCCGTTGCTGGCCCACTGCCTTGAAGCGTCGCGGGTCGCGGTTGTCGACAGCGTTCCCCTCGGCCATCTTCGCCACCTTGGCCTCGGCATCGGCCCAGGCCTCCTCGGTGGTATCGCGAACCAGCGTGGTGATCCGCAGCCCGAACTCGAGCGGCGCGTGCTCCCGGCCCAGCTCGGACTCCAGACCCTTGAGGCGGTCGATCCGCTCGGCGATCCCGTCCCGCGGCTCACCCCAGAAGAGCTGGACGTCGGCATCGGTGGCCGCGACCCGTTCAGCGGCGGCGGACGCGCCACCGAAGTACAGGCGTGGGTGCGGTCGGCCCTCGCGCACCACCGGCCGGGTCGCGACAGTGGATCCCGTGACGGAGAAGTAGTCGCCGGTGAAGGTGACGTCCTCCTCGGTCCAGAGTCGGCGCACCAACTGGAGGAACTCCTTGGTGCGGGCATACCGCTGGGCCTGCTCGCCCTCGGCATCGCCGTACGCCGCGAGGTTGTCCTGGCCGGAAACGATGTTGATCAGGAGCCGGCCGTCAACGAGCTGGTCGAGTGTGGTC